>JAIRMK010000202.1 GCA_031258755.1 Prevotellaceae bacterium | reverse complement strand
TAGTAGGAGGTCTTACGAAACCAATGACTAAATAAATCAGGCTCACACCTATCTTTCTAACAAAAAAATCGGATTGTAAAAAGGGAGTATGCAAACGCCAACGCTATTTTTCCAGTCATTATCTAATAAGGTTCGTAAATTTCCTACAGAGAATATAAAAGCGAGCGCCAAATAATAAAAAGAACGATATAACATTTGACAATACAAATATAGTTATATATTTTTAAAAATCCAAATTTTTAATTATAAAAATATATAAAATAAACGTTCTAAATTTATAATTCACTATCTTTAAGTCGTTCGGCATTTTCGGCAAGTTGCAATTGAGCAATTACCTCTTGGATGTCGCCATCCATAAACACGGGAAGGTTATACATGGTGTAGTTGATACGATGGTCGGTCACGCGGCTTTGGGGATAATTATAGGTGCGTATTTTCGCCGACCGGTCGCCGGTGGACACCATGGTTTTACGCTGACTTGAAATTTCGTTCAGGTATTTTTCATATTCGAGATTGTAAAGACGGGTACGCAATTCCGACAGCGCCTTGTCGTAATTCTTGATTTGTGATTTTTCATCCTGGCACTGCACCACAATGCCCGACGGAATATGGGTAAGCCTGATGGCTGAATAGGTGGTATTCACGCTCTGTCCGCCGGGACCCGAGGAGCAAAACGTATCTTTACGCACATCGTTCATGTTTAATTCAACGTCGAACTCATCGGCTTCGGGCAACACGGCCACCGACGCCGCCGACGTATGCACCCGGCCCTGTGTTTCGGTTTGCGGCACCCGCTGTACGCGGTGCACACCGCTCTCATATTTCAGAATACCATACACACCGGAGCCTCTCACTTCGCATATAATTTCTTTAAACCCGCCAACAGTGCCCTCCGACGAGGAGTTAACGGTAATTTTCCATCCTTTCTTTTCGGCAAACTTCGTGTACATGCGAAACAAATCACCGGCAAAAATAGAGGCCTCATCGCCACCCGAGCCGGCACGGATTTCCAATATGGCGTTCTTGCTGTCTTGCGGGTCGGCCGGAATGAGCAACAACTTGATTTCTTCTTCCAGCACCGGAATTTTTTCCTCGAGTTGTTCTATTTCCTGCTTCGCCATTTCACGCATGTCCTCATCTTTTTCCGCTACCAACAGCGCTTTGGCCGAATTTAGATCGTGTAATATTTTCTTATAATCGGCACACGCTTTCACAATGGGTTCAAGCTCTTTATATTCTTTATTCAAAGCCACATAGCGCTTCATGTCTGCCATCACGGCAGGATCAGAAATCTGGCGGCTTATTTCTTGATATTTCTCGGTAAGCCCCTCTAATTTAGCAAGGATAGTGTTATTGCTCATACATTTATTCCCTTCATAAGGTTTGCAAAGGTAAATAATTTTACGTAACTTTGCAAGATTAGACGTTTATCCATGTATAATGACCTTTCGATTCCCGAATTTATTAATATCGACAAGCTTATTGCATCGAAAAATCCGATGTTGTTGAAATGGACGCCGCATTTTATCCTGAATTATATCAAACGCATTATTCATCAAAATGAAGTGAATTATGTCATTCATACGTATGGGAAAGATCACGCGGGACTTGATTTCGTGAATGCCATTATCGAGCAACACTGGGAAGCGCATTATACAACTCACGGACTGGATGACATTCCGGCGGACGGGCGTTATATTTTCGCCTCAAACCACCCGCTGGGCGCTTTCGACGGCCTGATACTAATGAGCGCCATCGGCAAGCGTTTTAAGGATATCAAGTTCATCGTAAACGATCTGCTGATGCACTTAAAACCGCTGGCGCCGCTGTTTGTGCCGGTTAATAAACACGGCCACCAATCGACCGATTATGCCGCACGCATTGACGCCACTTATGCCGCACGCGAGGCGCAAGTGCTGTACTTCCCTGCGGGATTATGTTCTCGTCGTATCAAAGGGAAAATTACCGATTTGCCATGGAAGCGTAATTTTGTGCAAAAGGCCATCCAATACCGGCGGGACATTGTACCGGTGTATTTTCACGGACGTAACTCAAACTTTTTTTACCGGGTTGGAAACCTTAGAAAACACTTGGGAATAAAGGCGAATGTTGAAATGTTTTGTTTGCCTCATGAATTTTTTAAACAGAAAAAAGCAAACTACAATGTGTATTTCGGCAAGCCTATCCCCTATCAAACCTTTGACAGGCACAGGACTTTAGACCAATGGACGCAGATGGTAAGAGAGAACGTTTATGCCATGGTTCCACTTTCTTAAATTTTTAACTTTTTATACCGAATATGGAAGCTGTAATTCCACCCATCAACCGAAAAGACATCATACATGAATTGACTGCTGAAAAATTTGTGCGTTATACAAATAACGGAAGCAATAAATTATATGTGGTTACCGCTCACGATTCGCCGAACATTATGTTAGAGATCGGGCGCTTGCGCGAAATATCTTTTCGCACGGCGGGGGGCGGCACCGGAAGAAGTGTAGATATCGACGATTTTGACACCAACAAGGAACATCCTTACAAGCAACTGATCGTGTGGGATCCGAAGGCAAAAGAAATCTTGGGCGGATACCGGTATATTTACACGGGAAATGTGACCATGCACGAATTGGCCACGTCGGAAATATTTTCCTTTTCCGAAAAATTTATTGACAAGTATTTGCCGCGCACCATTGAGCTGGGGCGCTCGTTTGTACAACCCAATTATCAAAGTACACAGTTGCGGAGGAAGGGGCTTTATGCGCTCGATAATTTATGGGATGGCTTGGGCGCACTGGTGTTGCGCTATCCGGAAGTAAACTATTTCTTCGGAAAGGTGACCATGTATGTGACGTATAACGTAGAAGCGCGCAACATTTTATTGTATTTTCTGCGTAAACATTTCGCCGACCACGACAATTTGGTGACACCCATACATCCCTTGCAAACCAACACGGATGAAGACTACATGACAAAACTTTTTGTGGGAAATAATTACAAGGAAGATTATGTGATTTTGCAACGGGAAGTACGCGCACTGGGCGAAAATGTTCCTCCGTTGATCAATTCTTACATGAAGGTTTCACCATCCATGCGGGTATTCGGGACGGCTATAAATCCATTTTTCGGGGATGTGGAAGAAACCGGCATCCTTATAAAAATCAACGACATTTATGCCGAAAAAATAGAGCGCTATACGGCTCCTGTACGCCGCATGGCACAACGGCTACGCACACGTTGGTGGGTACAGCGATAGCGTTTGCGCACGGAATAAACACGGCAGTCGAGCGTTGCCATTTATCTTATCCTGATTTTTTTACTAAGCAAAAAAATAACATATTTTAACATCCATATATTTGGAATTTTAAAAATTGTGCCTATATTTGCACGTGAAAAAGGCTATTCGTTCTTTTTATTGTTTGTTGGCGCTCGCTTTTAGTACCTAAATTAAGAAACTTACGAACTTTCTGATATAGTATAATAGGGAATAAAGTTAGCGCCCACATTTTCCTTCTTTTCACTCCAATTTTTTTACTGTAAGAAAGACAAGTGTGGGCCTAATTTATTTATTATACTTGGTTTCGTAAGACCTCTTAATTTAAATAAATTATCTACAGGCTCGCGCTACCATTATTTAGTTAAGAGTTAAGAACTAAGAGTTAAGAACTAAAAATTACGATTTTAGACTTGAGATTGATTTTCTTGATTTCTTAATTATTTTCAGTGTGTTGCAATATATATTTGTGATGTGTGATATTATTGTATATATGTAATTAGTGATTAATTGTTAATGGTTAGTGATTAATGAAATTCTTAGTTCTTAACTCTTAGTTCTTAGTTAGTAAAGCGTGAAGCGAAAACATTGTTCATTATTCATTGTTAACTGTTCATTGATAAAGGGTCTGCTGGTGATTAGTTCTTCTTTCTTCTTATCATCTGTTGCAAGCCGGCGGCCCTTTTCTTTTGTCGGAGAACGGAGAAAGGGGGCGGTACCGGAAGGACGCAAAGTAGCAGTGAGCAGAGGCAGTAGGCAGGAAAAACAGACAATAGAACAAAGACTTTTAGATAATAGATAAAAACATAACTAACAAATATGACAACTGAATTTTTTAGAAAGAATACATTTCCCTCCCCTTGGGGGAGGGTTAGGGAGGGGCTTGCCTTTCTGTTTTTGTTATTGTGGCCTTTTGTGCTTTCGGCGCAGAACGGCGTGACCGTGACAAACCTTGTGTTGGACGCCGGGACGGTGACCTTCGACGTGAGTTGGGATAAGAGCGCCATGCCTGTAGATGTGTGGAGCGACTCGGTGTGGGTGTTTGTGGATTACAACAACAATGGCAAGATGGAGCGTTTACCGCTGTTGCCGGGCGCTACATTAATCCAAACGTCTGCTCCGGGTTTTGCCCGGGTGGAACGTGTGTCATACAACGATCAGGGGGTATGGATAATCGGCAATGCCCGCAGTGCGGGGAGTTTTAGCACTACCGTTCAGCTGTTGACTGCTACTGCTAGTACCCTACACGGCGCCTGCGTGTATGCTTCGAACTACCCGCCGGTGGGGACGTTCTTGAGCAAGGACGAGGTTACCTTTACCGGTACGCCGAATTATGACCTCACGGTTAAGCACGAGGGGCGCACGTATTTGTTATCTGCCGGAGGCACTTATCCTTTACCTGCCGGTTATACCCTGGTATCCTTCTATGACAAAACGGGGGCGCCGGGTGTCATTATTAGTTATGCGGCATATTGCCATCCCGGGGTTGTGGGAGGTTTGGATGTGTATGATACGCCTTCCGGTTGTGCATCCTATGTGGCGGGCGCTATTGGGGGTTCGGATTCCGAATTGCCCGGTTGTGTGTCGTATGCGGCGGGCGCCATTGGTGGTGCGGGTGACGCAGAGCCTTCCTGTGCCGCTTATCGTGCCGGGAGTATCGGCGGGTTGAGTTTAATGACTTCCAAGTGCGAGACTTATATACCCGGATTGGTGGGAGGTGTTGGCGACATGGAGCCTTCTTGTGCGTCGTATGTAGCGGGCGCTATTGGGGGTTCGGATTCCGAATTGCCCGGTTGTGCGTCGTATGCGGCGGGCGCCATTGGTGGTGCGGGTGACGCAGAGCCTTCCTGTGCCGCTTATCGTGCCGGGAGTATCGGCGGGTTGAGTTTTGTGGGGTTATTTTAACAGACAGCTAAACAGCTAAACAATTAAACAAAAAATAAACAAACAAAAAATTATGAAACAGAGAAAAACAATTCAAATGTTGCTTTTGGCGGCTTTGGTAAGCGGCCTGAGCGTGGTGGGTTATACCCAGGGAAAAGTATGCCAGGGCACGGCTTATTCTATCGAGGAGCTTCAGGCGCCCTCGGATCCGTCGTCCTTTCAGTGGTTGGAAGACGGGAAAGAGATTATTAGTGGTAGTGCTCGCGGGTATACTGTTCCTGCCGATAAGCCGGTGGGGAAATACACGTATGTTCGCCGTTCGAAGAAAGAGGGTTGCGATTGGGCTTCGTCGAATGCCTATACAGTGGAGGTGCTGACGTGCGGAAATATTGCAGGCGATGCTGGGGAAGGTGCAATGGGTACATTTCAGGATCCGCGCGATAACAAGGTGTATAAGATTGTGAAGATGCCTGATGGGAAGGTATGGTTTGCCGAGAACTTGAATTATCAGAAAGACTTGACGTTTAACCAGCAGTCTGATCAGGCAAATGGGGTACCGTTTGTAAGTACGGCGAATGGTGTTCCTGCCATTGGTTCGTTCTGGTGTCCGCCGGTAGCTGGCGCTACTTTGTCAGCGGACAAGAATACGTGTAATGTGTATGGTGCGTTATACACATGGGAAACAGCGATGAGCGAGGATGGTAAGGGTGTGTGGGACGAAGCGGACGTGTTGAGTAATTATTTCAATACCGGTGCGCCGGGTAATACGGCTGGAGCGGCTGCAAATAATGCACGTGGTGGCGGTCGTGGTATTTGTCCTTCCGGATGGCATGTTCCTACCGACAAGGAGTGGGCGCAGTTGTTGGATGCGGTGGAGGGGAATACGACTTATACGTTGCAGCAAGAGACTACCGGTTGGTGGGGTGAGAATGTCGGCGTAAAGATGAAGTCTGCTTCTACGTACATGGGCGGTGATCCGGGTAATGGCGCGTGGTCAGACCACGATAATCGCGGCACCAACGATTCTAGTTTCGGCGCGGCGCCCGCCGGGGCTCGCCGCCACGATGGTTCGCAGCTCAGCTATCGGGGTGCATATGTCTACTATTGGAGTTCCTCTGTGGGGAGCAGCAACGCTGTATGGAACCGTCAGTTCAACTATAACAACGCCCAGGTGAGCCGCGGCTTTAGTAGTCGTTCGAACGGTTTTTCCGTGCGCTGCGTAAGGAATTAGCGGAGAACGGGGAAAGGGAGAACGGAAAGTAGCAGTGGGCAGTAGCGGTTGGCAGTATTTGAATTATGAAATCTTGGAATGTCTTTGTCTAATATCTATAATCTAATAGTCTAACATCTGTAAACAACAACAATAAATAAATCGGATTGTGAAAACGTTTCTCCTGCAAATCCTGTGTCGTTCTCACCGCAGAAGGGCAATCTTGCAAGACCGAAACGAAACTAAGGTTGTCAAAAAAATCTTTTGGCGACCTTTTTTTATTCCGCGCTGTTCCGGGCGAACATACCGGTTCGCCCTTACACACATTTGTTTCCCCCCGCTGACGGTGGTACGTTATTCGAAAAATTTACTTACCTTGGAAATGGCCGATGGGAGGCTCACGACCACGACCCTGTCGTAGGGTTTTATTTCGCTGTCGCCTACTGCAATAAAATTGGCATTGCCCCGCACCACCCCGCCGATAACCGCATTTTCCGGGAAATCGATATCCCTGATTTTCCCTTTGGTCACAGGGCTGCCCGATTTCACAATAAACTCGAGCACCTCGGCCTCCGACCCGTTAAGCAGCCGGATGGATTGCACGTTGGAGCCCATGGTAAAACGGAAAATACGCCCGGCGGTGATGATTTTTTTATTGATAATGGTGTCCACGCCCATATTTTCGGCCAGGTGGATGTAGTCAATATTTTCAATCTCGGCGATGGTTTTCTTCACGCCCATGCGCTTGGCGAAAATGCACGATAAAATGTTGGTTTCGGAACTTCCGGTAACCGCCACAAAGGCGTCGATATTGTGAATATCTTCTTCCAGCAGGAGGTCGGTGTTGCGGATGTCGCCGCATATAATAAGGGTTTCCGACAGTTCTTCGGCTAATCGTTCACAATGTTCCCTGTCGGAATCAATCAGCTTGACCTGTTCCACTTTCCCTTCCAGCGCGGCCGCGAGCATAACGCCGATGCGGGTGCCGCCCAGAATAAGCACTTTGCGCACATTGACATTCGACTTGCCCGAATCTTTCAACGCGTCCTGAATCCCTTCTTTATTGGTAACGATAAATACCAGGTCATCCTCTTTGAATGTATCAGACCCGGTGGGAATAATCGTTTTGCCATTGCGCGAAATGGCCACCGCACGGTAATCTATGCTGTTATTCCCCGACACCTCGTGCAGGGTTTTGTTAATCACCGGCGCACCTTTTTCCAACTTGTAGGCGATAAGCTGCAAGCGCCCGCCCGAGAAATCCATAAATTCAGTGGTGCCGGTTTGCGACAAGAGGTTGAGAATTTCCACCACCGCATTTTTTTCGGGATAAAACAGATAGTCAATCCCCAAATCGGTAAATATGGCATTATGTTCGGGACGCAAGTATTCATCATTATTAATACGCGCAATGACTTTTTTGGCGCCCATTTTTTTCGCAAATGCGGCGCTCACCACATTCATGTCCTGTTCTACGGAAGGGCTCACGGCAATAAACAAATCGGCCTTATCGACATGTGCGCGTTCAAGCGTGGCAATAGATGTGGACATGCCATGGATAGCCATCAAGTCCACCGCTTCCGCCGCTTTACGCAGGCGATCCTCGTCATGGTCAATAACGGTGATGGAATGATGGCCTTCGCCCAGCATCATGGCAAGGTGGCTTCCTACCTCACCGGCTCCTGCTATTACGATTTTCATTGGATACGAATTAAACGAATTATTACGAATTATTACGAATTAGATGAAAGCAACCTGTTTCGTTTCGCCGGCGGATGCAGCCAATAGCGCAATATGCGATACACGGCCAGCAAGGCCACGGCAATCAAAGCCGTCCAGGGCTCGGGAATATAGTTGCGGAATAAAAATAAGAACACATACAGCAAAAATATCAGCGCCAAACAGAAGTACCATGTGCGGGGCGCCGGGTTTTTCTTACGGTTGGCCTCCGACATGGGACACGACGCAGTGGGGCATGCGGCGCAACTTGGCGTGCTTTCGGGAGCGGTAATTTTATCTGTACTCATTATTTTATTTTACTGGTTAAAGGGTATTTCAAATTCTCATAATGGCTCAGGCGCGCCGAGACTTTACCCACAATAATAGGCGTTTCAATATATAACGGGATATGATTTTCATCATCGGAAATCCAGATGTACATGCTGTTTTTACCGTCAAACACTTCGCCGGCGATGAGTTTAACGGCAAATTTCATACACCGGAACGTGCCGATTTTATCAATCTTTTTTTCCTCTTTGCCCAAATAGTGAAACCAAAGGTTATACATATTCCTGTCGATGACGAAGGAGTAGGGATAGGTTTTCCCCTGATACAGGGACGAAAAGTCCATGTTGCGTGCATTAAAAAAAAGACTTATGAAATCATACGTGCACGAATGTCCCCGCATGAGGGTGTCCTGGGGCGGCCTGTCATATTTCTGCACCGACATGTTGATGGAGTAATCGTCATTAAAGAAAAAGGTGTTTTTTATGCGGTAGTCGCCTTCTTTAATATCACGGTAAAAATAAATAGGACGAAGGTTATGCACAAAGAAACGGCCTTCATACACGTCGCGGACTTTAAAAAAGCTATCCCAGAAGCGATATGTTTTCGCGTAGCTGCGTGCATAAAAATAATGGGTATCGCGGAAAGTTTCCTCCAGTATCATTAAGGTGGCTTCGCCCACATCGGCATTGATGATACCCCAGCGGTAAGAGGCTATAAGCGTTAAGCGCTCGCCCGATTTGAACGACAAATTATCGGGCGTGAACACCCTTAGCGGCAAACAGGTGCTGTCCGGTTGCGCCATAAGGACGCCGGAGATACAGGAAGCGCATATCGTCAAAACAAACTTTCGCATAATTTAACTGATTTCACTATAGTCGGCCATAGATTTTATCTGCTTTAACCGACTGCAAAGTAACGCATTTTTTTCGGAAGATAAATCAGGATCCTGATTTAAAATGGTGGAAGCGAGGCTGCGGACATGTTCCAACAACTGTCCGTCGTGCGCCAAATCCGATATCTTCAAGCTGATAGGCATGCCGCTTTGTTGGGTTCCTTCCATGTCGCCGGGTCCGCGAATTTGAAGGTCGGCTTCGGCTATTTCAAAACCATTGCTGGTAGAAGTCATCAACGCCATGCGCTTCCGTGATTCGGTAGAAAGTTCGTAGGCGGTCATTAAAATGCAGTAGGACTGCTCGGCGCCGCGCCCCACGCGCCCGCGCAACTGGTGCAGCTGCGACAGGCCGAAGCGTTCGGCGCTCTCAATCACCATCACGGTAGCATTAGGCACATTAACGCCCACTTCAATCACAGAAGTAGCCACCATGATATGGGCTTTCCCCTTCACAAAAAGTTGCATGTCGGCGGCTTTGTTCTCGGCAGTCATTTTGCCGTGTACAATAGCGGTAAGGTACTCCGGAGGAGGAAACGCCTGCGTGATGGTTTCGTAACCGTCTTCGAGGTTTTGGTAATCCATCTTTTCGGATTCTTTGATGAGGGGATAAACTACATAAATCTGACGGCCGGCTTTAATCTGTTCTTTCATGAAGCCAAAAACGCGCAACCGTTTATTTTCGTAGAAGTGTAATGTTTTCACAGGTTGCCGGCCGGGCGGCAGTTCATCGATAACCGACACGTCGAGATCGCCGTAAAGCGTCATGGCCAAAGTGCGGGGAATGGGCGTGGCCGTCATCACCAGCACATGCGGCGGCTGTTCGTTTTTGCGCCAAAGGCGCGCCCGCTGCTCCACGCCAAAACGGTGCTGCTCGTCGATGACTACAAAACCAAGGTTCTTAAACTGCACCGTGTCTTCAATGAGGGCGTGGGTGCCCACAAGAAGATGCAAAGAGCCGTCCAGCAACTGTTCCGACAAGGCCTGCCGGTCTTTTTTCTTCGTAGATCCGGTCAGTAAACCCACGCGGATATTCGTTCCTTCAATGAAATTCGCAATACTCTCGTAATGTTGTTGCGCCAATATTTCGGTAGGCGCCATGATGGCGGCCTGATAGCCGTTATCATTGGCGATGAGGGCGCACAACAAAGCCACCAGCGTTTTTCCGCTGCCCACATCGCCCTGCAGCAGGCGGTTCATCTGCTTTCCGCTTCTCAAATCTTTACGAATTTCGCGGATAACCCGTTTTTGTGCGCCGGTGAGCGGGAAAGGAAGTTGGTTGTAGCAGGCGTTGAAATAATCGCCTACGGTAGAAAAAACAAAGCCCGGCGTGGTATCCATACGCACCAGCCGCTGTTTGAGAAGTCCCAGTTGAATATAAAAAAGCTCTTCAAACTTCAGACGGTGCCGCGCCTGTGCAAGCAGTTCGGCGCTCTGTGGAAAATGTATGTGGTATAAAGCCTCCGGCAGAGGCATTAAACGCTGCTCGGATAAAAGAAAGGCAGGCAGCGTTTCGGTTATCTTTCCGGCTATGATAGCCGCCAAATTGGCCTGCAGTTTTAAAAACGCACGCGGCCCCAATCCGTTATCGCGCAATATTTCGGTGCTGCGGTAAACACCCTGCATCGATGACTGTATGCCGCCCTTCTCCCCCGACGGCTCGTCAATTTCGGGATGTACAATGTTGACCTTTCCCCTAAAGTCGGTGGGTTTCCCAAAAACAATATATTCCACGCCCATTTTCAGGTGTTCCTGCATCCATTTAATTCCTTGGAAAAACACCAGTTCAATGGTCCCTGTACCGTCTGAAAAATACGCCACAAAACGTTTCCGGCGGGTTTGCGCGCCGCCGATAAGTTCAACCCGCACAATTTTGCCGCGCAGTTGAATATAGGGCAGATCGACGTTTACTTCTCTTACGGAATAGAATTTCGTGCGGTCGATGTAACGAAAAGGGAAAGTATAGAGAAAGTCTCCGAATGTCTTAATATTCAATTCGCTAAACAACAAACCCGCACGCCGTGGTCCCACGCCGGGCAGGTATTTGATATCTTGCTCTAACACAGTGGCCATACTACAAAGATAGGTGAAAATTTTATATTTCCCGCAAAAATAGGAAAAAAGAACGGGAACTGAGATGTCAATGTGACTAATTGTTTAATGTGCTAATGTGACTAATGAAAAAATAACCCCCGTTCGGACGAGGATTTTCCTCGTTCGATGTATTCAGGCAGGCTCAGCCTGCCGCGATATCCCAGATAAGGTAGAACCCAATGTCATCAAGTTAAGCTTCATATCGCTCGTTTATAGTTAGTTAAAGTATAATATTTAGTGCTTGGTCGTCGTTTTTTTATTCTGGGATATTTACGTCCTGGTCTAAGCGGCTCCAAATAATTTCCAAACAGATTTTCCAGTTCCCTGAGAACAGAACGGGGGTCCTTTTCCAGGAACAGT
>JAIRMK010000079.1 GCA_031258755.1 Prevotellaceae bacterium | reverse complement strand
TAAAATCGCCCAAAAAGTAGTTCCGTACAAGAAGAATAACGGTAAATAATCTTTCAACTCTTTCCGTAAAATTTTCAAGGCCTGTCCAATCCTGTAATTTACGGTTTGTGGCGATACATTTAGTCGCTCGGCAATTTCTCTATGGGTTAATTTTTCAAAACGGTTCATTTCAAACGCTTTCCGGTACTCCGCCGGAAGTTTATTCAAGGCTTCATTAAACAACGACATCAATTCCTTTTGCAAATAAAAATCAGGATCATTGAATTGTTGCTGATATTTCTTTTCTATTTGTTGATATACCTTACTTTTTGTGGCATTTTGCGTTATACGGTTCAATGCCTTATTTTTAACAATAGTAAACAGCAACGACTTCAGGGAAAGTTCCGGGATTAACGAGGTTCTGTTTTCCCATAACCATAACATTGTTTCCTGCACAATTTCCTTGGCTTCTTCCAAAGACACATATTGAGACGAAAATGAACATAACCCCGGAAAAAAAGTCTTATATACCGACTCAAAATAATATTCGTCTCCGGCACGGAGCCTTGCAATAATTTGGCTATTATTACTTATCATTTTCAATTTAAAAGTACTACAAATATATCTTTTTTATTCTACAAAACAAAAAATGCACTTTTTATTTAGTACATATTAAGTTTAAATTGTATTAATATAAAGACAAATTACTGCATGGCGGGTTAAAATTAAAGAAAACCGCATTAAACAATTGAAAATGAACAACGAAACACTGATTGCATATCTCTGTAACACACTTCACGAAACAGCTCGCCAAGACGTGGAGGCTTGGTACTTAGCCTCGAAAGATAACCAAACACTTCTGGAACAGTTGTATTTTACATTATTTGTCGGCGATCGCCTGCATGTTTATAATCAAGTTGACACAGAACAGTCTTTTTTGGAATTGAAGGAAAAAATCAGAAGAAAAAATGCCGGGAAACGCCGTATGAAATATGGGTGGCGAATGGCTATAACGGCAGCGGCGGCTGTATTTGCCGGAATGATCGTATTAAATGGTATCCACATGATGAAAACCCTTTCCAAGCCCTTTACCATTGTAACCAATTTAGGGGAAAGGGTGCAGGCTGTTCTTCCGGACGGCAGTAAAATTTGGGTCGGTGCGTGCAGTACGTTGGAGTATTACAATCCGGTTCCATTTTTCGCTTCCAAAGAAAGAGAAGTATATTTGAGCGGGGAGGCTTATTTTGAGGTGGAAAAAGACAAAACCCATCCTTTTGTGGTACACAGCAACGATTTACAAATTACCGTTTCGGGAACACGGTTTAACATCCGTTCCAATAACGACGATATACTTATCACCACCACCCTGCTGGAAGGAGAAATTAAAGTGACGGCTACTGCATGGGGCGACAAAGAGATTGTCATGAAACCCAACGAGCAACTTCGCTTCAACCGGGAAATCAATCAAAGCGAATTGTACGTTTGTCCGGCGGCGGAAGAATACATCGACTGGATTAACGGAAAACTGCATTTTGAAAACGCGCCGTTGGGCGAAATTGCCGCCAGCCTCGAACGGTACTACAATGTGGACATCACCATTTCCAGCGAAAAGTTACGCAATGAAAAGTTCACCTGCGATTTTGAAACTACGGAAAATATTTATCAAATCTTCTCTATTCTCAAGTTGACCAATACGTTTGATTACAAAATCAGCAACCGGCACATTGAGCTCTCGGAACGATGAGTTAAATGATTTAATACCAACCTTTTAATAGAAAAATCTAAACGAATGAAAAGTAAATTAAAAACCGATGGACGACAAAGACAGCCATATCATTGTAAATGTGCTAAAAGATTAAGAAAGAAAATCCTGATGGTTATATTCATCCTGCAGGGCATTACCTTTTCCTCCCTTTTGGCACAAAACACACGGGTCACCTTGAATCTCAAGGACGTTTCCATAACAACCATCTTTCAGGAGATCAAACAACAAACGAAAATGTCGGTGGTGTATAATGTGGGCGACATAGACACCACTAAAAAAGTGAACATTGAGGTGAAAAACGAAGAGGTCACTACTGTGTTAGACCGGGTGTTGCTCAATACCGGCCTGACCCATTCGATGAAAGAAAACTACATTATTCTTTCAAAAAAAACTGCAACCCCGCAAGAGCCTGCCACAAAATCCGTAACCGTCACAGGAAAAGTGGCCGATAAAACGGAGCCGCTGTTTGGCGTTACGGTGGCGATAAAGGGGAGCACCAGGGCCGTACTCACCGACGACAACGGGCATTACAGCATCGCGGCGCCGGCCAATGCCACGCTGGTCTTTTCGTATGTGGGATTAAAAAAGCAGGAAATCGCTGTAAATGGCCGCACGGAAATTAATGTAATAATGGAAACGGATGCGGTAGAGCTGACGGAAGTTGTGGTAACCGGTATGACGAAAATCGACAAGCGGATTTTCACCGGCGCGGCCGTCAGCATATCGGCCGAAGATGCAAAGTTAGACGGTATCCCGGAAATTAGCCGTGCGCTGGAAGGCCGCGCCGCCGGGGTTTCCGTACAAAACGTATCGGGAACGTTCGGTACAGCGCCCAAAATTCGTGTGCGCGGCGCAACTTCTATCTATGGCAGTTCGAAACCCTTGTGGGTGGTTGACGGCGTGGTGCTGGAAGACGTCATAGAAGTTGACGCCGACGCCCTTTCATCGGGCGACGCCACCACGCTTATCAGTTCGGCAATCTCCGGGCTGAATGCCGACGACATCGAGAGCTTTCAAATCCTGAAAGACGGCTCGGCCACCTCCATTTACGGCGCACGCGCCATGGCGGGCGTGATTGTGATTACCACCAAGAAGGGCCGCACGGGACAAATGAGCATCAACTACACCGGCGAATATACTTACCGCGCCGTCCCCACTTACGCCGATTTCAACATCATGAACTCGCAGGAACAAATAGGCGTTTACCGCGAAATGGAGCAAAAAGGCTGGCTCAATCTGGGAGATATATCGAACAGGGCAACCAGCGGGATTTACGGCAAAATGTACCAATTGATAAAAGATGGCGCGTTGCTGAACACCGATGCCGCCATGAACGCCTACCTGCGGGAAGCGGAGTACCGCAATACAAACTGGTTTAATGAACTTTTCAACCAAAACGTCATGCACAACCACTCCGTCAGCATTTCTTCGGGTAATGAAAAACTGTCCTATTATGCATCAATGAGCGTACTGTCTGACGAAGGCTGGACAAAATCAAGCCAGGTAAACCGCTATACGGCCAACCTGAATACCACTTATAATTTCCTTCCCGGCGTTTCGTTAAACCTTATTTTTAACGGTTCGCACCGCAAACAAAAAGCGCCCGGCACCCTGTCGCGCGACATAGACATCGTAAACGGCGAGGTGAAACGGGAGTTCGACATCAACCCGTATTCTTACGCCCTCAACAGTTCCCGGACGCTCGACCCCACGGTGTTTTATACGCGCAATTATGCCGACTTCAATATCCTGCACGAATTAGACAACAACTATATAGATTTAAAAGTGAGTGATTTGAAATTTCAGGGCGAACTGAAATGGAAAGTGATGCAAGGATTGGAAATTTCGGCGTTAGCCGCGATAAAATACCAGTACACCCTGCAAGAGCACAATATCATGGACGAATCAAACCAGTCGTTGGCATTCAGGGCTATGCCCAATAAAACGGTTCGCGACAGTAATTCTTACCTGTATAAAAATCCTGACGACCCCTACGCCCAACCTGTCAGTATAATGCCGGCCGGCGGTATTTACCAGCACACCGATTACGGCATGCTGGCTTATGACTTCCGCGCTGCTGTGGCCTACGACAAAGTATTCGACGAGGCGCACATCATCAACCTGTATGGCGCCACCGAAATCAATTCCGTAGACCGCCACAGCTCGTGGTTCCGGGGCTGGGGTATGCAATATGACATGGGCGAAATCCCGTTTTATACCTGGGAAGCATTTAAAAAAGGTAAGGAAGAAGGCTCCGAGTACTATACCTTAACCAATACCCATTCGCGCCATGCCGCCTTTGTGGGCAACGCCACCTATTCCTATAAAAGAAGGTATACCATTAACGGCACGCTCCGCTATGAAGGCTCCAACAAGTTAGGACGCGCCACGACTTCCCGGTGGCTGCCCACATGGAATATTTCCGGCGCATGGAATGCGCACGAAGAGCCGTTTTTTGACAAATTGACCCCGGTGCTTTCGCACCTTACCCTGCGGGCGTCATACAGTTTGACGGCCGACAGGGGGCCAGCCTCGGTAACCAATGCGCAGGTTGTAATATCCAGCCTTAACCCATGGCGTCCGTCGAGCGGCGTGGCAGAATCCGTTTTAGACATTTACGACCTCGAAAACAGTTCGCTCACCTACGAAAAGAAACACGAGCTTAACCTCGGCATCAATGCGGGTTTTTTGGACAACCGCATCAGCGTGGAATTTGACTGGTACAAACGCAACAACTACGACCTGATTGGCCCCGTGACCACACAGGGCTTAGGCGGACAAATCGGGAAAATGGGGAATATCGCCACCATGGAATCCAACGGCATTGAACTGACCATTTCCACCAAAAACATCCAAACGAAAGATTTCAGCTGGAGTACCGATTTTATTTATTCACACATCAAAAACATCGTAACGAAATTACAAAACAGCAAAAGGGTGATTGACCTGGTCGGCTCCACCGGCTTTGCACTGGAAGGCTACCCGGTGCGTGCCATCTTTTCGATCCCATTTGCCGGATTGAACGACGAGGGTATTCCCACTTTCGTCGGACACGACGGGTACCGCACTACTACAGGTGTTATCTTCCAGGACAGGAATATTAATTTCCTCAACTATTCCGGCTCGGCCGACCCGACAGACATCGGGAGTTTCGGCAATATCTTCAAGTATAAAAACTTCCGGTTAAATGTGTTTATCACCTATTCCATGGGCAACGTGGTGCGCCTGAACCCCGTGTTCCGGTCGTCGTACACCGACTTCCTGTCCATGCCGAAAGAGTTTAGCGACCGCTGGGTAGTGCCCGGCGACGAGTACATCACGAACATCCCGGCTATCATCAGCACCCGGCAGAATAGGGAAATTGCCAGCCTTGCATCGGCCTACAATGCCTATAACTATTCGGATGTACGCATCGCCAGCGGCGACTTCATCCGCATGAAAGAAATTTCCATCTCGTACGATTTCCCGAAACAAATGATAGAAAAATTAAAACTGTCGAATTTATCGTTGAAACTTCAAGCAACCAATTTGTTCCTGATTTATTCCGACGAGGCGCTCAACGGCCAGGACCCCGAATTTTTCAACTCGGGCGGGGTGGCCGCGCCGGTGCCAAAGCAATTTACAATGACGTTGAAAATAGGAATGTAAAGAATTAAGAATTATAAAACAGCTATGAAAAAGAAATTATACATATTATTACCATTACTGGCATTTTTCAGTTTTTCGTGTAACGACTTTCTGGATGAAATGCCCGATAACCGGGCAGAACTGAACTCCTATGCCAAGATTAAGAAACTGCTCGGCTCGGCCTATTCTACACACGGGTATCTGATGGTTACCGAAATGTCGTCGGACAACGGCGACGACCATGCAGACAACACGAATACCAGCCAATTTTACGACCAGGTTTTTTACTGGCAGAATGTAACGGCCGGGAATAATGAAAGTCCGGGGCAAATATGGTCGGGGTGCTACGGCGCTATCGCCTGCGCCAATCAAGCGCTGGCGGCCATTGAGGAACTGGGCAACCCGCCCGAGATGCAACCGCTCAGGGGCGAAGCGCTGGTGTGCCGCGCCTACGCGCATTTCGTACTGGCCAATGTGTTCTGCCAGCACTACAGCCCCCAACATGCCGATACCGACATGGGCATCCCTTACATGGAAAAGCCCGAAACGGAGTTAGAGCCCAAGTACGAACGCCCGTCGCTCGCCTCGAACTACGAAAAAATAGCCGCCGACCTCGAAGCGGGACTGCCGTTGATTGACGACAAAACGTATGACGTGCCCAAATACCACTTTAACAAAAATGCAGCCAATGCCTTCGCATCCCGCTTCTACCTGTACTACCAGCAATGGGACAAGGTCATTGATTATTCCACCGCCGCGTTAGGGTCATCACCACAACTGTTGCTGCGTGACTATGTCTATCTGAACTCGTTGCCGAAAAATCTGAACGACGTCGGCAAAAAATATTCCGGGCACGAAGCCAAAGACAATTTCTTGCTTCTCACCGGCTATTCCGTACTGGGCATGGTATATGGAGCTTATTCCACTGCCGGCCGTTATGCACACGGACGGATGATTTCACAAAAGGAAACCATTGAAGCTACCGGCCCGTGGGGCAGCTACTCCTACGACACCTACTACCTGCCGCCATACGTACTTGTTTCCGCCAATCTGGACAGGGTGGCATTTCCGCGTTCACCCGTATATTTCGAATTTACCGACCCCGTGGCGGGGACAGGCTATTACCGCGGCGTATATGCAGCGTTCACGGCCGAAGAAGCGCTGTTGAACCGCGCCGAAGCCTACATCATGAAAGAAGACTATACCAACGCTACGGCCGACATCCAATTATGGGCGAACAACACCATAAAAACCGGAGCCAACTTAGTGACGGAAGCCGGCATTGAAACATGGGCCGACCAGTTCGATTACTACACGCCCGACCGCCCCACCCCGAAAAAACGGATTAACCCCGATTTTGAAATCACAGCGGGGAAACAGGAAAATTTCATCCAATGTTTACTCTTCATCCGCCGCGTGGAAACCATACACATGGGACTACGGTGGTTCGACATGAAGCGCTACGGCATGGAAGTAACCCGCCGCGTATTAAACAACGCCGGCACCCTGTTGCTGGAAACCCGCACCACACTCAACAAACGGCACAACCGTTATGCCATACAAATACCGCTCGACGTCGTTTCGGCGGGAATTACCCCAAATCCGTGATAACATGACAGGATAAATTATAATAAAAAAGAAAAACATGATGAAAAAGTTTATACTATATGTACTGATAACCCTGCCGGCAACCCTGTGGCTCGGCTCCTGCTCGGAAGACGCCCTGAACAGCGAGAGCACGATTAAGGAAACCCCGCGCGTGGAGAACGAATTCGACCGGTGGCTCTTTAAAAACTATGTCATACCCTACAACATCCAGGTCATGTACCGGATGGAAGACATTGAGTCGGACATGAGCTACAACCTCGTGCCGGCCGAATATGACAAGTCCGTTCAAATCGCAAAATTAGTGCGCTTCGCCGGACTGGAGGCCTTTGACGAAGTGACCGGAAGCCAGGATTTCATCCACGACAATTTTCCAAAATCGTTTCTTTTTATCGGCTCGGGAGCGGTCAGGAACAATGGCTCCGAAATTTTGGGCGCAGCAGAAGGTGGTGAGAAGATGATTTTCTACCGCGTTAATTTTTTCGACCAGCAGAACAACGACGTTGTGGGCTTGGTATTTCATGAATTCGGACATATCCTCGACGCGCGGAAACCGCGCCCCAAGGATTTTGACGAAGTCAGCGGAAGCGGCTATGTGGGCGACGTGTATGACACCCACTACACCAGTAGAGAAGCCGCCCTGCGTGCCGGCTTTTTGACGCCTTATGCAGCCCACAGTGCGGCAGAAGATTTTACTATCACCTTCGGGGAATATTTTTACCACACCTCAGCGGAGTGGGAAGCATTACTAACTACCGCAGGAGCCGACGGACGGGCTATTATCATGTCGAAATTCGAAATCGTGTATGCCTATATGCGGGATGAGTGGAACCTCGATTTAGACGAATTGCGCACCGTTTCGCTGCGCCGGAAAGACGAAGCAAAAAACCTTGATTTAACAATCCTTGACTAAAAAAGAAAAAATATGAAAAAAATAATTATCTATTTACTCCTTCCCTTCCTGCTACTTTCCTGTGCGAAAGAGGATGACCGGCTATTCCCCGATTCCGCCGCCGACAGGATGGAACAACGCATTAAAGACAACTTAGCCACCTTGCAAAATGCCGCAAACGGGTGGATTATGACCCTGTATCCTTCCGACCAGCAATTATACGGCGGCTATACCCTGTTCGTAAAATTTCAGGATGACGGCCGAGTGACGGTCGCTTCCGAACTGAAAACCACGTCCGACCCGGAAACCATCACCAGTTTATATACAGTGTTCCCGGAGGCTGGCCCCGTATTGAGCTTCGATTCTTATAATTCATTTATCCATTATTTCTCCGAACCGCGAAATCCTAATGGACCGGTGGAGCTCGGCATGGGCGGCGATTACGAATTTATGATTATGGATGCTGCGCCGTATGAAACGGTGTTAAAAGGCAAAAAAACCGGCAACAAAATTCTTTTAACGCCTATTGCCGCCGGCGAAAATTGGAATACGCTGATGCAGCAATATGTGAACGCTGCCGGCAAAATGGACTTCCTGCAAGGAGAGGGCAACATAGGCGGAATTGACGTCATTGTACAAAAAGGCGACGCGCGCACCCTGAATTTTTATTACAGTGGAAACAAAGTGCAGGAAATCCCCTACCACTATACGCCCGACGGACTGGTATTCTATAAACCCCTGAAACTGGGTGGCGTGGAAATAAACGCCCTGCTGTATGTAGATGACCCCGATGAGCCTTGCCTTCTCGACGCCGGCGACACCGATACACAAATCATCATAACAATGAAATAAGTATAACCCGATTAATGAAATGAATGATGAAAATTCAACACTTTTTACTGGTAATGGGAATGTTGCTACTTGCTTCCTGTGAGGAAAAAGAGGTAGTGGTGGACATGCGCATCAAAGGCATTACCCTGAGCGAAGAAAACCTTGCTATCGACATCGGTCAATCCGCTACCCTCACCGCTATCCTGGAGACACAAGACGCCCCTGACCGTTCTATTACATGGAGCAGCAGCAACACGGAAATAGCCACCGTGAATAACGGCAGCGTAACCGGCATAGCTTACGGGCAAGCAGTTATTACCGCCACGGCCGCTAATGGCAAAGAAGCCTGGTGCAACGTAACCGTTAACTACCCGCCGCCCATAAGTATTACCTTGAATAAAACAACCCTTTCCCTGCTCGTGGGAGCGCAGGAAACATTAATAGCTACCATGCTGCCGGCAGTTGCCGAACAACATGCTTCATGGAGCAGCAACAACACGTCCGTAGTTTCCGTAAGTGACGATGGCGTAATAACAGCCCTGCTGAACGGCACGGCAACCATCACCGCCACTACATCCAATAACCTGACGGCTACCTGCGTGGTTACTGTTGAAAAATTACCCGTTACCGGCATACAAATGGAAACCGTTACGCTGGAGGTAGGCGTGGGCCATACCGCACAAGCCATAGCAAGAGTGCTGCCTTTCCCCGGCGCCATTCAAACCGTAACATGGAGCAGTAACAATCCTTCTATCGCCTCTGTAAATGCCGACGGCATAGTATCGGGCGAAGCATTAGGAAAAGCAATACTTACTGCCACCGCCATGGAAAACACCGCTTATCAAGCCACCTGCGCCGTTGCCATAGTGCCCCTCCATACTCTGACGCTTAACGGATACACCGGCTCAAAAGCGACGATTAATTACACCGATGGCGCCGCGAAGGAACATCCGCTGGAGAACGAACAAACATCCTTTGTAAGTGTAAACAAAATCATTCGTTCCATTACGTTGGAGAATGGCAGCACCATCCTCATTGGCCGCAACGCCAACAGCGGCAATATTACCCTGAAAATATCCGGGTCGGCTGTTAAGTTCCGCGACGCGGAAGACGGTTTCATCCCCATTGGCAGCTATGCCGAATTCCGCCTTGTTTCTGGAGCGCTTGCGGGCAGCTATAAAATGGAAGCCGACCTTGATTTTATGGATGAAATATGGACGCCTATCGCTTCCCCATTCACCGGTGTATTCGACGGCAACCACCACACAGTAGCCAATATACTTGTCACTGCAACCGGAGATAAAGGATTGTTTGCCCGATTACAGGGAGGAACCATTAAAAATGTTGGTGTTGCTTCCGGCACAATCGGCGCAAGCAACATTGATGGATTTTCCGGCGGTATTGTGGGATACATTATGACGTCGGGCACCATTTCCGGCTGCTTCAATAAGGCAACCATAGCTTCTTCCGCAAATAATATCGGCGGTATCGCGGGATATTGTTACAGCACCAACGATATCCGGATTATCGCCTGCTACAACACCGGCGATGTAGAAGGACAGACTTACGTAGGCGGTATTGTAGGCAATATCAACAATAACAACAATACGGTTATCGCCTGCTACAACACCGGCCGCATTACTACCAACCGTCCAAATGGCACCTATATGGGCGGAATTTCCGGCAACAGCGGAACGATAATAGCCTGCTACAATACCGGTGAAGTAATAGGTCATACCGGCGCTCCGGCAGAAGCTATCGGCGGCAACAAACAAGGATGCTACAGGAAGGATGGCTCGGGCGCCGGCACGGCTACCGTATTCGGCAGTGCCGAATGGCCAAGTACGGGCGCTAATGCCGAATGGGGCACAGGCGACGGCAGCGGCGACGGCAAGTACTGGAAATCGCTCGGCGGCTGGAACGGCGGCAACCCTATGTACCCAAAACTGTTCTTTGAAGAATAACACAGCCTCCCCCCAACCCCCTCCCAAGGAGGGGGAGAAAAACCCCCTCCCCTTTGGGGAGGGTTAGGGAGGGGCCAATATAAAATATACAATGAAAAAAACTTACACATATCTTACAACCACAGCCATGATGGCCGCCCTGCTGGCCGCCTCATGCGAAAAAGAAGAAGACCCGGGCAGGAAATACATTGCCGAAAGTGTCACGTTAGACCTTACCGACATGGTTATTGAAGTAGGACAGGTGGAGCTACTATGGGCTACCGTGCTGCCCGAAAACCTGATAGACAAAACCGTAGTATGGCGCAGCAGCAACAATAAAATTGTAACCGTAAACGAAGCCGGCGAGGTGGAGGGCGTGGGCACGGGACAAACCATGGTCACCGCCTACACGCTCAACGGTAGAAGCGCCGCTTGCTCCATTACCGTTACCGACGTCGTCGCTATGGGCATCAGCCTGAATGTACCTGCGCTATCCTTGCTGGTGGGCGAAAAACAAACCGTCCAGGCCACCGTATTGCCCCTTGACGCCGTGCAGCGGGTCACATGGAGCAGCAATAACGAGGATGTAGCCACCGTGAGCAAAACCGGCGAAATCACCGCCGTAGCCACAGGTTCGGCCACCGTGACGGCTACCACGCATAATGGCATTGCAGCCGGATGCGCCGTAACGGTAACAAATATCCCGGCCACCGGCATCACATTGCCACCCACCTTTAACGTGGCGGCCGGCGGAACGGAAAAATTAACGGCCACCGTGCTGCCCTTCCCGGGTGCATTGCAGGCGGTCACGTGGAGCAGCAGCAATCCCGGCGTGGTGTCAGTTGACGCCGCCACCGGCGAAATCACCGCCTTAGGAGCGGCCAACAGCACAGCCGTAATCACCGCCACAGTAGTGGAAAACACCAGCTACAAAGCCACCTGTACGGTTACCATTCTCCCGTCAATCACACTCACACTGAACGGATATAGCGGCGCCGCCGCCACCCTCACCTATACCGACAACACGGTGAACATCCTGGCACTCGTCAATAACAAGGTGTCTATTATTTCGACCCCGGATGCAAAAACCATAAAAAACATTACGTTAGAGAATGGCACAACCCTGCTTATCGGGCGTAAAGCCAACAGCGACATTACGCTCAAATTCACCGGCACCTCGCTGGCGTTTCGCGACGCCGTGGATGGCGCTATTCCCATTGGCAGCTATGCCGAGTTTCAACTGATACGGGGCACTGCCGTGTCGGGCACCTACAAGCAGGAGGCCAATATTGACCTGATGAGCGAGCCCTGGACGCCGGTAGGCGAATCAAGCAACCATTTCAGTGGCACGTTCGACGGTGCGGGCTTCGCACTCGAAAACCTCTATGTCAATTCCACCTCAGGCGAAGGAAAAGGCCTGTTCGGGTGGGCCACCGGCGCCATATTTAACCGCGTGTGGGTGAAATCGGGCAGCGTGACGAGCACCCAAAGCTGCACCGGTGGCATCTGCGGATGGAGCAAGAGTGCCACATTCAGCGGCTGCTCCAACAATGCCGCGGTAAACGGCGCTAATAATTCCACCGCCGGCATTAGCGGTTACGGCTGCAGCCTGTTCATAGCCTGCCGCAACAGCGGCGCCATTACCACCAGCGGACAATATGCGGGCGGCATTGTGGCCTATTGCTTCGACAACGGCTCGGTTACCGGCATAGTGGCCTGCTATAACACCGGCGCCATATCCGGCACCGGCGCCGCCACGTATAACATCGGCGGTATTGCCGGGCAGATGAATGGAAGTAGGGGCATCCTTGCCTGCTACAATACCGGAGCCGTGACATTTACTACCAGTGCGGCAGCCACAATTGGCGGCATTGCCGGAACGAATAACGCCGTTATGCAAGGTTGCTACTGGAGCAGCAACAATGCCAGTGCGGCGGGAGCCGGTACCGGAACGCCAACCAATACCCAGAAATTCGGCGCAGCCGCATGGCCCGCCACCTCCGTCCATGCCCAATGGGGCGTGGGCAACGGCAGCGCCGACAACACCTACTGGAAATCGCTCGGCAGCTGGAACGGCGGCAGCCCTACGTACCCGAAACTGTTCTTTGAAGAATAACCGGCCTCCCCCCAGCCCCCTCCCAAGGAGGGGGAGCTGGGGAGGGTCCAATAAAATAAAACAATGAAAAATTTTTACTCAATTATTACCTGCGCGACCATCATGATGACTGCTGCTTTCTTCGCCGTATCGTGCGAAGAAGAACAAGCAGCCGATGTTCCGGCTACCGGCGTAACCATTACGCCGCCGACCCTGACGCTCCCCACTGGGAGTACGCAACAACTCACCGCCACCGTGGCGCCCGACAATGCGTCGGACAAAGCCCTCTCGTGGCGCGGTAACAAACCCGCCGTAATCACCGTCACCGACGACGGTGCCGTCACCGCACTGGCGGTTGGCTCAGCCACCGTCACGGCCATCACCGCCAACGGCGTGCAGGGAACCTGCGCGGTGAACGTTGTCCCGGTAGAAGTAACCGGCGTGACACTCAGCGAACCCACCCTCACCCTGCCCATTAACGAAGCGGCTACCCTCACCGCTACTGTGGCGCCCGACAATGCCACTGACAAAACCCTCACGTGGGGCAGCAGCAACGAAACTGTAGCCACCGTGAGCAGTGACGGCGTAGTGAACGGCCTGACGGTTGGCTCAACCACCGTGACCGCCACTGCCATGAACGGCGTGAAAGGCACCTGCGTGGTTACCGTGAGCACGGTAGAAGTAACCGCCGTGATGCTCAGCGAACCCACTTTGAGCCTGTACCCCAACGGAACAGGCACCCTCACCGTTACCGTGGCGCCCGACAACGCCACCGACAAAACCGTGACATGGAGCAGCAATGACGAAAGCATAGTCACTGTGAACGCCGGTACGGTAACCGCCAAAGCCGTAGGCTCGGCCACCATTACGGTAACGTCGAATTCCGACAACTCGAAAACAGCCACCTGCGCCGTCACGGTAAGCGCCGTTCCGGTAACAGGCGTGACGCTAAATAAACCTTCAACCACATTACTGCAAGGTGCAACAGAAACCCTCATCGCCACTGTGGCGCCCGAAAATGCCACCGATAAAAGCGTGACATGGAGCAGCAGCGATGAAACCAAAGCTACCGTTAGCCAGGAAGGACTGGTAACCGCCGTAGCCGTAGGAGAAGCCACCATTACGGTGACCTCAAACGCCGACAACACGAAAAAGGCCACCTGCGTAGTTACCGTGGACCCGGTAGCCGTAACCGGCGTGTCGCTCAACAAGGTGGAAACTATACTGGAAATCAGTGATACGGAAACGTTGATTGCCACCGTGGCGCCCGACAATGCCACTGATAAAAGCGTGACATGGAGCAGCAGCGATGAAACCAAAGCCACCGTTAGCCAAGAAGGATTGGTAACCGCTAAAGCCACAGGAGGAGCCACCATTACGGCCACCTCGAATGCTGACAACACGAAAAAGGCCACTTGCACAGTCACTGTGGTGTCGTCCATCGTGAACGTAACAAGCGTGACGCTCAATAAGCCGACCACATCCATTACCATAGGCGCAACAGAAACCCTCATCGCCACCGTATTGCCCCCCAATGCCACTGATAAAAGCGTGACATGGAGCAGCAGCGATGAAACCAAAGCTACCGTTAGCCAGGAAGGACTGGTAACCGCTAAAGCCACAGGCTCGGCCACCATTACGGCCACCTCGAATGCCGACGGCACGAAAAAGGCCACCTGCACAGTCACCGTACCCGCACCGCCCGCCACATCTCTAAACATAACCCTTGACGGTGCAAGCGAAGGTGCTACGGTGCTGCTCACCTATACCGACGACGCTACGGAAAACCTGACGGTAGCAGACGGAAGCGTAACCGTGGGCATCTCCAACAAAACCATCAAGAGCATCAAGATAGGTGCGGGCAACCCCATCCTCATTGGCCGTAAAGCCGACAGCAACATCAGCCTGAAAATTAACGGCACCGCCATTGCTTTCCACGACGAGGTAAGTGGATTTATTCCCATCGGAACGTATGCCGAATTCCAGTTGGTTAGTACCGCACTTGGCGGCAGCTATAAATTAGAAGCAGACCTCGACCTGATGAACGAAACATGGACGCCTATCAAATCGGCATTTACCGGTGTATTTGACGGCGACCACCACACCGTAGCCAATATATATGTCACTGCAACCGGAGATAAAGGATTATTTGCACGGTTACAGGGAGGCACCATTAAAAACGTCGGTGTGGCTTCCGGCACAATCGGTGCAGTCGAGATTGGTGGATTTGCCGGCGGTATTACAGGATACATTTACACCTCAGGCACCATTTCCGGCTGCTTCAACAACGCATCCGTAGCTTCTAAGGATAATAATATCGGCGGCATTGCGGGATACTGTTATAGTACCAACGACACCCGGATTATCGCCTGCTACAATTCAGGCAGTGTCATTGGAAATCAATATGTGGGTGGTATTGTGGGTAATCTCAACAACGCCGCCAATACGGTTATCGCCTGCTACAACACCGGCAATATTGGTACCATCCATACAAGCACTACTCTTCTGGGCGGAATTTCCGGTAACCAGGGAACGATAATAGCCAGTTATAATACCGGCCAAATAACAAAGAATGACGGCACGACTCTTACAGATGCTATTGGCGGCAACACTAAACAAAACTGCTACAGGAAAGACGGCTCGGGCACCGGTGTAGCCACGGTATTCAGCGACACCAAATGGCCTTCGGCCACTGAAAATGCCGAATGGGGCGTCGGTGACGGCTCCGGTAGCGGCACGTACTGGAAATCGCTCGGCAAGTGGAACGGCGGCAACCCGGTGTACCCGAAACTGTTCTTTGAGGAATAATGAACATAAAAATGATTCCATACAATGCATTATTGTTTCGATACTTTCGGCAATTGTATCGATACTATCACCAGTTGTTTCGATACAATGCACCATTGTATCGATACTATCACCAATTGTTTCGATACAATGCACCATTGTTTCACACCTTATTAATCGTAAATCAACAATCTAAAACTTAAAATTATGGGACTAACACAACCTCGAAAAGATGCGGAATTTATCGCATGGGCACGCAACATTCACGACCAGTGCATGGCACGCCAAACGGAATGGAAATTAGACACCACACTGGTGGGAAAACTGAATGCGGCCTATTTCAATGCCAATGCGGCTTATCAGGCCAACATCAACCCCGAAACCTCCAACCTGCGCACGGTGTCTGACAAGAGAGTGCGCTTCGCCGCACTCCGGGAATTTATGAGCACATGGGTAAACCTGCTGGTAGCCAACACGCTCATCAGCGAGAACGACCTCCAGGCCATGGGCCTGCCCTCGCGCCAACACCATTTCCACGAGCCGCTGCCGGTACCCGCCGACGCGCCGGAAACCACCGCCGTGGTGGGACAGCACCACGACATCATCATCTACGTGGCTATCCCGCAACACGGGCATCCCTCGGAGTTCCTCACGAAGAAAGGCTACCACGGTTTCGTGACACGCTACCGCAAGGAGGACGACACCGAGTGGCACGAAGAACACTCCACCCGCCTGCACCTTACCCTCCTGTTCGACAGCGAAGACGAGGGAAAACACCTCACCCTCACTACCGCGTGGATTAACCCCCGCCTCCAGCACGGCCCCTGGAGCGATGAAATACGCGTACTGATTAACTAAAAGAATGATTACGTAAAAATGCTTCGATACATAAGATACTAATGAAAAACACACTTATATTCTCTGTTGCTTTTGTCCTGATGCTTCAGTCTTTCACTGAGGCGTCAGGACGAGACCAATATCCCGCATACAAAATAGCTCTGGGGGCCGAAAACCGGTGTGCTTTTGCCGTTAAAACCAATCTTATATTGTTGGGAATAGACGCCATCGCCAACGCCGGCGGCGAGATATTTCTACCTTCGTTCAGGGGGCATTATTTCTCCATAGATGTATCCTTCATATACAGCCCCTACACGGTGGCCAGAAACTGGAAGTTCCGGGTACTCGCCTTTCAGCCCGAATTCAGGTGGTGGATACGGCGGAAGCTGCCCGCCGGCGGCCATTTCGTGGGACTCCACACCCATGTGGCATGGTATAACGTATCCACAAACCGTTTCAACTATTATCAGGACAGGAACGGCGCAACGCCATTGTGGGGTGCGGGAATAAACTACGGATATGCCGTTACTTTGCCATGGTGGGAGCGTTGCAGCATGGAATTTACACTCGGCGCAGGCTATGCACGTCTGGATTACGATGTGTATTACAACGTTTCCAACGGCGCCAAATACGCCTCCGGAACAAAAAATTACTGGGGACTAACCCGCTGCGGGATATCCTTTATATATAATTTCAGATAGAAACAAATTTATGAAGCATACATTTCTTGGTTTTATTTTCTTATTTTCTGCCCTGTTAGCGGGATGCATCCACGAATATCCCGGCGACAACCCGGTTGACCCGACTTTGGTTGACCTCCGGGTTGCACTGGCAGTTAATATTGACTTTGAAATAGAAACCGGTGTCGAACAGTTTGTACAGGCCTACGCGCCGCTGTTTGCCGACGGCTACCGCATCCGCTACATTGTAGATTTGTATGAAACACCCGCTTCGACCGAAGCGCCGCTGTCGCAACGAATATGCCGCCTGATGGCCACAGACAACGTAATGCCCCCCGGCGGAACATACCGATTCAGTGAAACGGTACAACTGCGTTCCCGGCACTACACCGCGCTGGTATGGATTGACTTTGTGCCCGAAGGAAGCGTCGGCGATTTTTATTACCATACCGGTAACCTGCAAACTGTAACCTTCGCCGGCAACCGTCCCTACCGCGGCTACCACATATCCAAAGACGCCTTTGCCGCAAGCTTACCCATTGACCTGACGTCATACTGGAACATGCGGGACATATATCATGAAGCAACCATACAGGCAAAACGCCCTTTTGCCCTGTACCAGATTGTAACCACCGACGTGGCCAAATACCGTTCCGCCCACAATGACGTCCCTTACGAAACCATACGCCCTGCCACCACCAGCCTGTTTTATAAATTGTGGTTTCCCATGGGCTACAACACATACCGGTCAATCCCCGATAACTTCGACGCATCGGGAATATACTACAACTATGAAATCGCCGGGACCGAAACGGATGACACGGAAGCGGTCATTGCTTCCGACTTCGTGTTTGTGAACGGCAACGATACCTTTTACTTCGTCGATTTTGACATTTATACGCCCACCGGCGATCACATCAGTACCCGGCACAACGATATAAGGGTAAACCTGCGCCGCAACAGGGTAACCGTCATCAGGGGCGAATTCCTTACCTCCGGAACCGGTTCGGGCGGAGTAGGCGTCGATTTCAATTTTGGAGAAGAAATAGTAATTTTTATTTAACAACAAAAAATAGTCAACTAATATTAGTTAAAATCAATGTATTATGAAAAAAAATGTTCTCAAAGGATTGTTTGCAATAATGATTATTGCAACAGCATCGTGTCAAAACGAAGAAAGCTTTGACACTGGAATTAACCCCGGAACCATCGTGGAAGCACAATTCCAACCTGTGATTCCGGCAAGCATTACAAACCTGTCTTCCGGCAACGGCGGTACAGGTAACTTAGAGGAGGTAGCCTACGACCTCCGGTATATCCTCGAAGTGTGGTCGGATGACGGGAGCACACTTATAACCCGTGAGACCCTCATCGCCGACAACTATGCCACACCGGTGAACTTCTCGGTTCACTTGCCCGCAGCCATGTACAAATTCGTCTTTTGGGCCGACTTTGTAGCCACAGGCACGGAAGACGACCTTACCTATGACACCGGAAATGCCGGCGGGTTAAAAGAAATTGAGTGGACGGCTTCCGCCTACGCCATATCCGACAACCTGCGCGACGCCTACTACGCTGTCGAAACCGTTGACCTGACCAGTAGCAACGTCAATGGCAGTGTAACCCTTAAAAGGCCGTTCGGCAAATTGCGCATACTGGCCACCGACCTCTATGATGAAAGCATTGTGCCAACAAAAGCGATAGTAACCTATACACATGCCGGCACACCTTCGTTCCGCAACAGTTTTAATGCTTTAACAGGCGAACCCAATGCGACGACCATCGACGCCACCGGCAGCTTTGAAAGCGTCCCGGAACTGGAAGCTTCCGTTACCGCAGGTGAGAGTAGCTACAGCAATGTATACCTTCTGGCTTTTGACTACTTCCTGGTACCTGCCGACCTCACCGCCGTATCGTTTGACATTGAACTGCTCGACAGCACAACACCTATAGCCCCCGCAAAAAGCATATCGAACGTACCGCTGGGAGTTAACAAACTCACCACCGTAATCGGCGCGTTCTTGCCGCTTTTCGTGGAAGGCGATGCAGCTTTCTCCGTGATTGTTGACGACGATTTTGACAACGACGATGCATTTACGACAGCGATAGCAAGCGTGTCGCTCAACAAAACCGAATTGGAGCTATTCACAAATGAACAGGAAACGCTTACCGTTACCGTGCTTCCCGCCAATGCCGCCAATAAAAATGTGACATGGAGCAGCAACGCGGAAGGCATAGCCACCGTTGACCAAAGCGGTGAGGTAACCGCCGTAGCCGTAGGCTCGGCCACCATTACGGTGACCTCGAACGCCAACGGCTTGAAAACGGCCATCTGCGGAGTAACCGTCAATGCTGTACCTACTCCGGGCTCGATAAGCCTTGACGACGTAGCCGACGCCACCGCGGTGGAACTTACCTATACCGACGCCACTACGGAAAACCTGACGGTAACAGGCGGAGCCATAAACCCAACCACGGCGCTAAAAACCATCAAGAGCATCAAGATAGGCGACGGCAACCCTATCCTCATTGGACGCAAAGCCAACAGCAACATCAACCTGAAAATTAACGGTACCGCCATTGCCTTCCGCGACGACGCAGATGGATTTATTCCCATCGGAACGTATGCCGAATTTCAACTGATAAGCACCGCACTTGCCGGCAGCTACAAAATGGAAACCGACCTCGACCTGATGAACGAAAATTGGGAGAGCATTGGTAATGCTGCTAACGAAAACGACAAATTCACCGGCACGTTCGACGGAAACCATCACTCCGTGTCAAACCTGTACGTTAATAAAACGGGCAATACGTGGGGGCTGTTCCGTTACCTTAGCGGTAGCGCTGTTATTAAAAACCTGGGTATCGAATCCGGTTCATTAATCACCACTGGTGGTGGAATGATCGGCGCTTTTGCCGGAAAAATGGAAGGCACGGCCTCCATTACCGGCTGCTACAACAAAGCCAGTGTAACCGTTTCTGCAAACCAGGCAGGCGGCATCGTAGGGTGGTCAGTAAGCGGAACAGACTGTAAAATTATTGCCTGCTACAACGCCGGCGCCATAAAAGGAGGGTCATACGTGGGCGGTATTGTAGGATATTTCACCGGCACGCTCAACATTACGGCCTGTTACAATACAGGTGAGGTAACAGGTACCGGTAGTAGCGTTGCCGGAATTGTTCCTGATGCCACCTCCGTAACGGCTTGTTACAACACCGGAACTATCACCCAGGGCTCTGGTACGGCTCTCCCTGTTAGCAATTATAATAAATGCACAGCCGGTTATGCATTAAACACGACAAATGCCGCCAAGGTTAAGATATTTAGCGATACCGACTGGCCCTCTTCAGGTGAGAATGCCGAATGGGGCGTGGGCGACGGCTCGGGCAGCGGCACATACTGGAGATCGCTCGGCAACTGGAACGGCGGCAACCCTGTGTTCCCGAAACTATTCTTTGAAGAATAAACCCAGCCCACCCCGCCCTCCCCCAAGGGGAGGGAGTAAAACACCCCCTCCTTTGGAGGGGGTTGGGGGGAGGCTAATATAAAACACACTATGAGAAAAAATATTATTTTAACAATTATTGGTTCCCTTTTTGTATTCGTAGCCATTCGTTGCGAAGGACCTGTCCGCTTCATCAACATTCCCGAAGACGAGATAGAACAGCCAGGCGAAGGCGTTCCACAAGACTTTTCACATACCGGGCCCGACGTCGTCTTCATTGGCAATTCTATCACGCGGCTCTTCCGCGAATACTCGGCAGGCGGAGAGAATTGGTTTGATAAAAATAACTATGTGGGTAAGGGCATCGACGGACAAACCAGCACCACCATCAAAAACCGGTTTGATAACGACGTACTGGCCTTAGACCCGTGGTGCGTAGTGATCAGTTGCGGCACCAACGACATCGCCCGAAACGGCGGCTACGTGTCGCTCGAAACCATCATGGCCAACATCGAAACCATGGCACAAAAGGCTAAAGCACTACACATCAAAGTATTTCTTGCATCGGTTACACCAGCTTGCTCTTTTTGGTGGAACACCACCGACTCCGAACTTACAGTCGCCTACATCAAAAAATACATTAAAGACCTGAATGTCGCCATTAAAGAATACGCAGAATTAAACAATTTCACGTACGTAGATTACTATTCGGCAACTAAAGACCAAGACGACTGTGCGCCCAGCCAGTATTTCTATGATGGCGTGCACCCTTCCGCAGCAGGCTTTGAAGTGATGGCCAGCGTCGTAAAACCGTTACTTGATAAGGCGCTTGGTAAGTAGGGATATTCAGTAAATTCATAGAAATCTAAGATTAGAGGGTGTTTTTCTGAAGTTTTTTTAAATTACCTGCCTTGTATTTCTGGAATATCTACTAATTGGTGTCCGAAAGCGCCGTGTAGGCCTTTAATACCATCAGGGACATTTTCCCCTCTGCCGAAAAGTAGGCATGGCGCCCCAGCGAGTGCTCGCATAGTCCCCATTCTTTAGCTAATGCAGCGAACGGGAACAAGGCATGTATTTTGCCCAATTCAGTGTGAACAAAACTTTTTTGATAATCCCGGTAAATGTCAAACTCGGTAAACCCGATAGTGGGTTGTAGTTCGGAAAATTTTTGTATCTTGCGCATGTCTTTTGGAGTTAATTATCCCGATTTCGGCTGTTAACCTTTGTTTTCGGAGTAATACACAAAGATACAAAGAACCCCAACTAATTCAAAATAAATCTGTTGGTATTCTTTTTTTATTTACTGAATATCCCGCAGTATTTCTTCTATTTTTTCTTTGGACAGGTTGGTAATATCCTGGATTTGCGCTATGGAGAACTTATTGCGCTTAGCGTTAAGTATCACATTTTTTAAACTCTTTTCTGCACCAATGGCGTCGCCTTCTGCCATGCCTTTGGCCATGCCATCTGCCATGCCTTTGGCTACGCCATCTGCCATACCTTTTTTCAGGCCTTCATCCAAAGCATCAAGATAGTACATACGTTCGGTGCGAATAACGTCCCAATACCGGTCATAGGCGTCAAGTTCATCCCTCTTATAAGAACTGCGTTCCAAATACTGTACCGCCTCTTTGGTTACCTCCTCCTCTAACAATGCCTCCGGCACCGTTTCCTCTCCCTCGTTGATTTGGGTCAGGAACGTCAACCATAAATCATACAACTTCTTCTCGGCCCTGTTGCCGGGACGGAATTTAGGCAATTCGATGAACACAAATTCCAACCCTTCAATTTGTTTTTCCCTGTTCTCTATATTGACAATCTTGTAGTCGTGGTAATACACCGCCGGATCGCTGTCAAAAGTTTCATTGACGAAGCTCAAGGCATATACCGGTTGCAGGAATTTGTACTCCTTGCCGCTATCCAGCTGTTTGATGTATGCTTTGGAGGCGTTAAACAACACACGGCTCTTGAAACTGTCGGTCCAGTACATTTGCATTTCCACGATGAATCTCCGCCCCCTGTTGTCGGTGCAGTGTACATCCACAATAGAGCCCTTCAATGCCGGGATTTCCGGCACTAATTCCGGCTGCTGATATTCCAAATCAACGATTTGCTGCGAGGCTTCCAGGGGTAGCATGCTGTTGAGCAAACTTTTGCACAGGTGCTTGTGTTCACCGAAGACGCGTTTAAAAATCAAGTCGTTTTTTGGGTCAAGGTAGTGTGCCATAAAGAGTAGTGATTAAATATGCCGTAAAGGTAATAAAAAATTTTAT
>JAIRMK010000122.1 GCA_031258755.1 Prevotellaceae bacterium | reverse complement strand
AACTTTTGCGCAATACCCTTTAATTCGGCCAATGCCCGGTTGGCCTTATTCAAGGCTTTCATAATCTCGATGGTCAAAATTTTCTCATCGGGAGGGGGAAGTAGCGGTAATTGGTTGTAGGGAATGTTGCGGTCGTAAGGTTTTATAGCCATTGACAGTAAATTTTATTTTTGGCAAATATAAGTATTTTTTGACAAAAAAACAAATTAATGTCAAATTTAATAAAAAATTGACATTAATATTTTTTACTGTCATCTGTTGACAGTAAAAAGTACCAACTGTCAAAAATAGATAAAATTTGACAGTTGTTGTTTTTTCTGTCAAATCGGAAAAATTTGCATAGCATGTATTTTCGTTGAAAGTCACTATATTTGTATGATGAAGCGACAATTTATAATCACTGATGATGGTTCGCATACGTTGTTTGTGCCGGAGTTGAATGAGACGTATCATTCTACACGAGGAGCCATGCAAGAATCGCTGCATGTGTTTCTACAAGCGGGTTTTCGTTGTGCCATATCTTATTTAGCAAAGCAGCCGATACGGGTGTTGGAGGTGGGTTTTGGTACAGGTTTGAATGCCTTGTTAACATGGCAGGAAGCGGAATATTCGGGCGTTTCGGTTTATTATGAAGCTGTGGAAAAATATCCATTAGACGAAAAAGAGGCGGCTGCGTTGAATTATCCCGAGCAAGGAAAATTAGTGCGCTTGCATGGATGCCAATGGGAAACACCAATAGCGCTATCGCCCTGTTTCACGTTGTGTAAAAGAAACGTTGATTTGTTGGAATACGTGCCAATGGGGTATTTTGAAGTGATTTATTTTGACGCTTTCGCCCCGGATGTGCAGCCGGAATTGTGGAGTAAAGATGTGTTTCACAAATTATATGAGGCTTTAAATCCCGGCGGAATATTGGTTACTTATTCGGCAAAAGGCATGGTGAAAACAGTGTTGCGAGACATCGGTTTTGAGGTGCAACGCTTGGCCGGTGCTGCGGGAAAGCGACACATGATACGGGCGGTAAAGCGTTAAAGTTCTACGCTACGTGTCAAATATTCCGAATAATTTTTGATGCGAGGCACATAATCTTCGCTTGTCAGCAAAGGCGAAGAGATGAGATAATCTGCGGTAGAACGGTTATAGGCCGATGGAATGTTATAAAGCGTAGAAATGCGTAGCAGGGCTTTTACGTCCACATCATGCGGTTGTGATTGCATGGGGTCCCATAAGAAAATCAGAAGGTCGATTTTACCTTCTGCGATCATGGCGCCCAATTGTTGGTCGCCACCTAAAGGCCCTGATTTTAATAAAGTAATATCAATATGGCTGGTACGTTGTCCTTGCTTGTGATGCAGCGCTTCTTCTATCATCCTGCCCGTGGTGCCTGTGCAAACCAAATGGTATTTTTCAAGAATGTGGTGATTAAATTCCACCCATTCAATAATGTCGCGTTTACGGTTGTCGTGTGCCACCAAGGCTATCGTTTTTTTTCTCGTCATTATTATGCTATCCTTAAATTCCCGACAAAGATACGGAAAATACCAAATTTTTGTTTTATCGTAAGTTTAATTTTACTTTTTTTTCTTGTATAGCTGTAAAAAAACCCCGAAAAAATCGGGGTTTCATTTTATACCGGATGAATTGCACCTACCGGACACGCATCGGCACAAGTGCCACAGTCGATGCAGACATCTTGATCGATTTTGTAAAAGTCGCCGGGAGAGATTGCCTCCACAGGACATTCATCAATGCAAGTACCGCAAGCGGTACATTCATCTTCAGCAATTTTGTGAGCCATTACAAATTTAATTTAAAGTTAAAAATCTTACAAATGTACATATATTCTTAAAAAATACAAAAAGTAACAACAAAAAAGTATAAGATATGGGAAAATTTACTATTTTTGCACGTGTTATGTTTAGAACTAAAGATTAAATCATAAAATTCACTTACGTATGAAAACTCGTTGCTTTATCTTGTGGCTGATGGCTTTTGTGGCAGTTGCTGCTTATGCTCAAGGACCTTTTACTATTGTTTTTGATAAGACATCACATAATTTTGGAGAGATTGACCAAAAAGGTGGGCCGCAGACGTTTTCATTTGAATTTACGAATAAGGGTACTGAGCCTGTCGTTATTCAAAATGTGACGGCATCCTGTGGTTGCACTTCTCCTGATTGGACTAAGACGCCGGTGCCTCCGGGGGGACGTGGTTTTGTGAAGGCCACTTACACGCCTTCGGCGGTAATGCCATTTAATAAGAGTCTCACCGTATATTCCAACGGAACACCTTCGCCACAAGTACTGCACATCAGTGGAAAAGTGGTGGCACAAGCGCCCAAAGTGGAAGAACAATATCCTGTGGCTGTGGGGGCGTTGCGCTTGCGTAAAAGTGAAATTTCATTAGGCCGTATTGCGCAGGGCGCTTCGAAGAGAGATTCTGTAGAAGTGATTAACACAGGTGATGAGCCGCTGACACTTGCATTTACCAATGTGCCGAAACATGCGACAGTGGAATTGGTTCCGGCTACTTTGCAGAAAAATGAAAAGGGGTTTATCCGCAGTAGTTTTAATACTGCTGCGATGAAACCGCAAGGATGGGGTATTGTAAAATATGCCGTAGGCCTTACGATTAACGGAAAAGCGCAAGCCACGCCGAAACTCGCCATCGCGGCTACGATTGAAGATGACTTCAGTAAACTCACGCCAGCCGATTACGAAAGTGCACCGGCTGTGTCGTTCAAGGAAACTACGTATAATTTTAATACGGTAAAAGCGGGCACGAAAGTGACTGCCGAATTTGAACTCACAAATACAGGCAAGAGCCCTCTGCTTATTCATAAGGCGTATGCCGAATGTGCATGCTTAAAAGTTTCAACACCCAAGTCGGTTAAAGCCGGCGCTACGGCTGTAATAAAAGCCGTATTGGACACGAAAGGCGAAGAAGGAAATAAATTTTATTCGATTACTTTATCGACAAATGCACCTTCGCAAAGCGCACCGGTGTTGATGATCACAGGCACGGTGACGAAATAAGCATGAATATTGTTGAAGATAGCGCCTTAGTCGTGAATAGCGGGGTAGAACAACCCCCGATGATCAACCCGAACGCTGCTGCCCTTCTTAAGAAGGCGCCACAGCGTTTGTTGCAAGCACACGAATATGTGGAAGGTATTAGAGCGGGAAACGTAACGATATTGAGCAAAGCCATCACTTTAATCGAGAGTCGGCTGCCGGCGCATCAGGCGCTGGCACAACAAGTGGTGGAGGCCTGCCAGCCGTATGCCGACAAGTCGGTGCGCATCGGGATTACCGGCGTGCCGGGTGCGGGAAAGAGCACGTTCATAGAAGCGTTCGGCAAGTATCTCACGCAAAAGGGACACCGGCTGGCTGTATTGGCTATCGACCCGAGCAGCGAACGTTCCAAAGGCAGTATCCTGGGCGACAAAACCCGCATGGAAGAACTGAGTACCGACCCGCATGCGTTTATCCGCCCGAGCCCCAGCGCGGGCTCATTGGGTGGCGTGGCACGCAAAACGCGCGAGAGCATTGTGCTCTGCGAAGCCGCAGGTTTTGACACGATATTCATTGAAACGGTGGGGGTGGGGCAGTCGGAAACCGCCGTGCACTCTATGACCGATTTTTTCCTGCTGTTAATGATTTCCGGTGCGGGCGACGAGCTGCAAGGCATCAAGCGGGGCATCATGGAGATGTCGGACATGCTGGTGATTAATAAAGCCGACGGCAGCAACATCGACAAGGCGCAGGCAGCGCAGGCACAATACCAAAGCGCCTTACGCCTGTTCCCGCTCTCCGAGTCGGGATGGGAGCCCAAAGCGCTGACGGTTTCTTCCCTTGAAAAAACAGGCTTGGATAACGTGTTGACGCAAATAGAAGTCTATTTCACGTTGACAAAAGGAAACGATTATTTCGCCCGCCGCCGCCGCGAACAGGCGCGTTACTGGATGTATGAAACGATAGACGAGGCGCTGAAAAGCAACTTTTACCACAACCCCGCGGTGGAAGCTGCTTTGGCCGACTATGAACAAGCCGTACTCGACGGAAAAAAAAGTCCCTTCTCCGCTGCTAAGGAACTTCTGCAATTGAGCTATGAGATGAGAACTGTTTGAATTTGCGGCGTCTTCGTCATGCCCGGGCTTGCCGAGGCATCTACCGGACGCTAAATGGTTTTTAAGTCAAAATACATCGTGCGGGTGTCGTCATTGATGTCTTGTTCGGTGAGGAAGTTGAATTCATTTTTTTGATAGAACGGCAGGGCATCACGGTAAGCGTCCACTGTAATGAAGCGGCAACCGGCACGTTGCGGTTCGTTGACGTACATTTCCCGAACAGCTAAAATAATACGGCTACCCAAGCCCACACCTGCGTACTTTTTTGCCACCGCTAAGCGACCGATTTTCACAGCCGGGTAGGTTCTGCGCCGTTTTTCGTTAGGGATGGAGCGATTTATCTTGTTCCACGTCTGCTTCTTGTCGTCGCTTCTGGTCAGGTTATCATTCGACAGGGAAAAATAAGCCACCGTTTCCTCGTCTATTTTCAGCAGATAGGTTACGGCAAGCAACGACTTCAAATAATTTTTTGCATCGTTCAGCAAAAAATCATTCAAGTCCTTGTCTCCACTCTCAAACGGTGAAATAGTCGTACTTTCCTCTAAGCGCACCAACTTGGCATTTGCCGGTAATAAATTCTGTGCACTCATGGCAACGGGAAAGTAGCTATACTTTTAAACCATTCATACGCTTTCCGCTGTTCTTCGCGTCTTTCTTTTGATATGGGAACAATGTTTTCCATCGCTTTGAGGAAGCGCTCCTCGTCTTTGCCCGATATAATCGGGGTATCTTTAATGGGGCGTGCCATGATTTTATTGTTTTATTTTGTAATTAAACTTCGGCGCAAAGATACATAATAAATTGGAAACTAAAAAACAAATTGCCGCCGGCGCGCTGTCGCAACTCATACCTCATACTTCATAACTTCTCTTCCACATTCCACACGAAGGCGGAGAGGCCTTGCTCTTCGGCATGTTTGTTCAGTTGGCGGAGGGCGTCGAGCAGCGCGGCCACTTCGTCGTCCTGCACCACCGCCAACACCGTGCCGTTCTTCGACGGCCAGGCGTGCGTGCCGTAGTGGGGTTCGCCGCGCTCGCTGCCGCGCCCGAACGTCTCCGTCCAGCGCGTGAAGCCGCGTATGCCTGATTTGTCCAAAAGGTTTTCCACCGGTTGGTTCAGGGATTGTCCGTAAGTAATCAAGATTGCCTTCATAATAATTGTTAATTGTTAGTGGTTAATTGTTAATGATGATTTGGCGGTTTTAATGATGCTTGTGAGCATTTTTATAAGTTCTACAGCATCATTGTTAATGCTGTCAAACGCTGCGCTCGACAAATATTCTGTTTCGCACATTAACTCCAACCAAT
>JAIRMK010000101.1 GCA_031258755.1 Prevotellaceae bacterium | reverse complement strand
CAGATGCATTTTCGGTGATATTGGTAGTGATTGGGCAAATAAGTGTAGATAAGTGAGGGAGACTGTTTAGTAGATTGGTCTGGATAATCAGTACCGGCCGGACTTTTCCTGCTTCTGTCCCTATACGGGGATTTAAGTCTGCGACCCAGATATCGAATTGCCTGCAAATCATATCTCAATAGCTTCAAATTCGCGAAGAATTTCAATGGAAGACGCCTGTACGGCTTTGGACTCTTTTGCCAGAATATCGGCAAGAGATTGCGCTTTCATCTTTTCTTCCAACAACACTTCAAATTCGTCTTGGGGAAGCACTACCAACCGGTTGCCCGCTGTATCTTTTATAAACTGCGGATGAAAAACTCCCATGTGCGGAACTGATAAAAGTGTACTCATAATTATTCTATTTCCCCGCAAATATACGAAAAATTAAACAAAAAAACCACCCGCTTGTGCGGGCGATTTACGATTTTTGATTGACGAGTTACGATTTTTGGTTAACCGCTAACCACTAATGTATTTTAACTCTCTTAACTCTTTACTCTTAACTCTTAACGCTTCCTGATAATCATTAGCCCGTCGCGCAAGGGGAGGAGCAGGTTCTCGACCCGCTCATCGTCGTGCACCCGCTCATTAAATGCCATGATATGTTGTGTTTGCACATCGTTGGGCGCAGGGTTGGCGGCTACTTTGCCATCCCAAAGCACATTGTCGGCCATGATGTACCCGCCGCTGCGCACCTTGTCGAACACGGCGTGGTAGTAAGCGATGTACTCGCGTTTGTCGCCATCGATATATACAAGATCAAACGTGTCATGAAGCGTGGGAATGAGCTCGAGCGCGTTACCGGTGTGGAGTTTTATCTGGTTAGCCTGCGGGCTGCGCCGGAAAAAAGTGCAAAGCGTGTCGTGCAGTTCGTCGTTACGTTCTATGGTGTGTATTTCGCCGCCGGGCGCAAGGCCTTTGGCTAAGCAGAGCGTGGCATATCCGGTAAACGCGCCGATTTCCAGTATCCGCCGGGGTCGGAGCATGGCGCTGAACGTGGCGAGCAGCTTCCCCTGTATCAATCCCGAGAGCATGCGCGGGTTCATGGTGTGAAGGTGTGTGTAACGCACAATCTCGTCGAGCAGCGGCTCGGCGGGCGAAGTGTGCGCTTCAATATATTGGTCGAGGCTCATGCGGAATTAGGTATAAATTAAAGTAGAGAGCCGGTCGGGATGTAGCGTTTCTTCGGCAATTTCTTGCAGTTCGATGGCCGTCACGGCGTTTATTTTTTCTTTGATTTGTTCGGACGTTTCCACTTTGTTAAAAGCGAGCATACTCTTTGCCTGGCTAATCATTTGCGATTCGGCGTTGTCGGTGGCAATGGCCAACTGACCGATCAGTTGTTTTTTTATGCGTTGCAGCACCCTTTCCTCGAGCGGGATTTCCCGCAGTTTGTTAAATGCTGCGGAAATAATATCGCGACATTTTTGTACCTTTTCTTTGTCCGTACCGAAATAGATACTGAACGCGCCGCAGTCGGCATAAGGGCTGTAGTTGGCTTCTACGGTGTACACCAATCCGTGTTTTTCGCGCAGCAGGGTGTTGAGCAGAGAATTGGATGCAGGGCCGCCAAGGTAATTGGCGAACAGCGACATGGCCACACGCTTAGGATGGTAAAGCGAATAAGCCCGGTTGCCGAGCATACAATGCGCCTGATATGTGTTACGTGATTGTAGGATATGAAAGGGTGTATAAAGGCCGGGCGTAGTGCGGTTATGCGCCTGGTCACGTGCAACAAAACCGCCAAAATACTTGCACGATAATTGTTCGATACGCTTGGCGGAAATCTTACCCACTATGGAAAGTATCATGTTTTGCGGATGGTAGTATTGCGTCGCAAATTGAAAAAGCTGTGGCGGGACAAGGGAGGTAAGCGACTGCTCGCTGCCCAGTATCGACCGCCCGACAGACGTTTGGGCAAACAAACGTTCTTCGAAATCATCGAAAATCTGTTCGGCCGGATTGTCTTTGTAAGCATTGATTTCATCGAGGATAACCAATTTTTCTTTTTCAAATTCTTTGGGTGGGAAAGTGGGATTGAACGCCATATCGGCCATGAGTTCAAGGGCTTTCCCCAAGTCGTTTTTCAGGATGGTGGCATGGACTACAGTTTCTTCCTTGGCCGTGAAAGCGTTTAACTCTCCGCCGACGTTTTCGAGCCGGTTGTTAATTAAATGGGCGGAGTATTTTTTTGTTCCCTTAAACAGCATGTGTTCTATAAAGTGCGCAATGCCGTGTTCGGCGAGCGTTTCGTCGCGTGAACCGGCGTTAATGGTCAGTCCGCAGTAAACGACGTTCGACCGGTTTTGCCGGTGCACGATGCGCAGTCCGTTGGGGAGTGTAAGTTGGCATGTTTCCATCAAAATAGAATATTTTTTGCAAAGTTAAAAAAAAGTTTTACCTTTGTTGCCCGTTTAAGATTAAGGTACCATAGCTCAGTTGGTAGAGCAAAGGACTGAAAATCCTTGTGTCCCCGGTTCGATTCCTGGTGGTACCACAAAAGACCAAAGAAGGCGAACTCCCGAAATCCACTCTTTTCGGGAGTTTTTTTATCCCCAACCGCAAACCTGCATATCTTTTCCACAAGCAAGGTGAATTCGGAAATTTCACTACCTTTGCGACTCAAAATAAAGTATGACCGCAACACGTGTTTCCCAACGAGCGCTGACTGTCGCCAAGGGTGCCATTCCCGGCGCATTGCGCACAGTCTGGTGGATGGTGCGCCTTACCGTGATGGTGTCGTTTGGCGTAGAGGTGTTACGCTATTTCGGCATTCTCCATTGGATGTCGGAAAGCCTTTCGCCGCTGTTCGGGCTCGTGGGGTTGCCGGGCGAAGCCGCGCTGGCTTTCATTTCAGGGTATTTCGTAAATGTATACGCCGCAGTGGCGGTGATTGATACGCTAAACCTCGATGGACGAATGATTACCATCCTGGCGGTGATGATTTTGTGCGCGCACAATATGCTTATCGAAAGCCCCGTGCAACAAAAGTGCGGGTCTTCGCTGGCGCGCGTTTTTATGGTGCGGACGCTGGGCGCGCTGGCGTTAGGCTTCTGCCTGCATCTTGTGCTTCCGGGGCCGCCGGATGCTGCTTTATCAAATGCAGTCGTAATGCCCGGCACGCTCCCGCTGACGGAAGCGCTGAGAAAATGGGCAATAGACACTATCTTATTGATTATAAAGATGGTTACGTTAATCATCAGCTTGTCGGTGTTGCAGCGCCTTTTGGCGGAATTTGGCATTATCAGGTTGTTGTCGAAACTGTTTCGCCCGTTGTTGGTGGTGTTCGGGCTGCCTGCCCGCACGTCGTTTTTGTGGATTGTGGCCAATGTGTTGGGCTTGGCCTACGGGGCGGCAATTATGATTGAAGAGACGGAACGCGGGAAAATCAGCCGGGGCGACGCCGATTTGCTGAATCACCACATTGGCGTGTCGCATAGTAACTTAGAAGACATCCTCTTGCTATATGCCGCCGGAGCCTGTTTTTGGTGGATGTTGCTCTCACGGTGGGGTTTAGCTATTGTGCTGGTGTGGGAACGCCGGCTCGAAAATAGTGTAAAAAACAGATTTCGGCGGTAAAAAAATCAAAAAAACTGTTAAATCATCTTAAAACTTTCATAAAATGAAGGTTTTTTAAAATTAAAACCTTATTTTTGCTCTTTGTTATTAGTATGAAGGTTTGTTAAGGATTAAAAAAAACTTTCTAAGAGATCGTTGTTTTTTGTTACATTTCATTTCTAACGCTATGCAAAAATATTGTCATACAGTTTACAAAATTCTTGTAACTATTATAGCATTTACGACATTTTCTAATCTTTATGGGCAGTTCACTCCCACTCCTCAATCCACTTATACTTCCGGTAACGGAGTTGCGGTAGCAAGTGAATGTAGAACGCTCATCAGGCAGATGGAGCAAGCCCGAGACGCTTGCAAGGGAGTAAATGATGCGACATTTACGGTTGCTTTTAACTATGATGTGGGTGGAGATTATTATTTCTGGTGGCCGTCATTGAAAAACAAAGGGATTGCTAAAGAACAAATAAGCGCCTGGTTTAAACTCCCGTCATCTTCTCCCGGTACGGCGTCATTCACTGTTCCCAGTGGAGACGCATGGGCATATGGAGGATTTGGAAAAGCAGACCAGGATGGATACATGTTGGTGTATTCAGTGACAAATAAATGGATTGATTCCGTTGCCATTGGCAGCCTTGTTCGTGAATTTCCCGATTTTAACCCCGGCGCCATTACCACCAGCAGCAGCACGGTTTGTGCGGGCGGTTCTCCGCTGAACATTACCGGAGCTGGGGCGCCTTCGGGCGGCAGCGGCACTTATACGTATGAATGGTATAGAAATAGCGTCAAGATTACCGGCGCTTCAAGTTATTATGCTACTTACACGCCGTCTGTTGAAACTACGCCGGGCGAGTATAAGTATACGCGAAAAGTTCTACAAGACCGGTGTAATGTGGGCAATTTCTCAACCGGCACCTACACGTTGACGGTTGTAGCAGATCCCACGATAACGGGTATCACGCCAACAGGCCCCGGCACCGCTACGATTTGTTACAATACGGATAGCGGTACATTAACGGCTACTCTTTCTTCGATTGCAGTGGGAGGCCCCTATACGTATACTTGGCAAAAGCGG
>JAIRMK010000040.1 GCA_031258755.1 Prevotellaceae bacterium | reverse complement strand
GCCGAAGAAGCGGGCGTGAAATTACTCTGCCGGCCCATGCGTGATTCCATCATGTTGCGTTGGGCGCCGACCGATAAACAAACATGGGATTTGGGCAATAAATATGGGTATATTATTGAACGTTATACCATCCTGCGTAAAGGACAATTAGCGGAAGACCGGGCGCGCATTGTCTTGACCGCTGTGCCGCAAAAACCCGCGCCCCTTGAGGAATGGGAACGCTATGAAGACGACAAATATGTGGCTACGGCGGCGCAATGTATTTTCGAGAGAGAGGAAGGCCTTCCGGCTATTAATCCGGTGGCGGTAGCCCGGCGCTACAGGCAGGAGCAAAACCGTTTTACGTTCGCCATGTATGCGGCCGACCAGTCGGTATTGGCCGCCCGCCTGTCGGGATTATTTTTGGTGGACAAAACGGCGCAAGCCGATGAAAAATATTTGTACCGGGCATACATTGCGCTTCCCGACACCTTGCCGCCTTTGGATACGGCGTTTGTATTTACGGGACGGTCGGAGTACCAGCCGCTGCCCCCGCCCATAGAACTTGCCGCACAATGGGAAAATAAAAAAGTGACGTTGTCGTGGAATATCTTTTTTCAAAGCCACATATACAACAGCTATGTGCTTGAAAAATCATCAGACGGGAAACATTATGAACCGGTGAGCGACAATGCCATGGTACAGCTCGCCGATCCTGATGTGTCGCCCGTGTATGCGTTCAAAACAGATTCGTTAGGCGATAATGAAACCGAATGGTATTACCGCCTGAGAGGCGTCAATGCGTTCGGGGAGCTTGGCCCGCCGGGCGATTCGGTGGCAGGGCATGGCCGTATCCCCATCACAGATGCGCCCATGATTATAAATAAGGAAGTGGTCAATAACGCGGAAGTCTATTTGTCGTGGAGCTATCCGCAGGAGATGAACCGCTATATTTCGGGTTTCCGTTTATATCGGTCATCAAACCCTGCCGGCATGAAGCAGAAAATATATGAAAGCAAAACTCCTGCCGAACGTGCGTTTACCGACATTTCCCCCGATCTTACCAACTATTACACCATCTCTGTATTTAATAATGAAACGGAAAAAATTTCCTCTAATATTACGTATGCCGAATTGATAGACAGTGTGCCGCCATTGAAGCCTTCCGGCTTTGCAGGCCGGATTGACAGCACAGGGAAAGTGTGGCTTAGCTGGGCGCCGAATAAGGATAAAGACATCGACGGATACAGGGTGTACCGGAGCAACCGCCCCGATGTTGAATTTCTGCTCGTCACGCCGGCGGTGATAAAGCAACCGTTTTATACCGACTCCGTAACGTTGAATACGTTGACGAAACAGGTTTACTACCGGCTCAGGGCAATAGATCTGCGCCAGAACCAATCGGAATTTAGCGACATATTCGAAGTGGCGCGACCCGATATTATACCGCCCGTGGCGCCGGTTATTAAAAGCGTAGAAGCGCAAAAAGGCGCGCTGCTCATCACGTGGATAAACAGTTCGAGTGTGGATGTGGTACGTCATCATATCTATCGAAAACAAAAAGGCGATACCACTTTTCACCGTCTTGCAAGTATTAATAGAAAGCCCGAAAAACAGTCATCCTACGCAGACCGGACTATCGAGCCGGGAGAAACATACATTTATCAGATGAAGGCGGAAGATAACAGTCAATTATATTCTGCGCCGTCGCCGCCGGTACAACAAAAAGCCCTTGGCGGCCTTGTGGAACAAGTGTTGTTGAAAAAACGGGAACATCCCGACCGGGTAGTCCTTCATTGGGAAATTAAATCGAAGAAAACCGTAGAACGGGTTTTGATATACAAGGCGGCGGATGATGCGGCCTTACAACTGTATAACAACGCAACGGAAAATAGCTATAGCGATGATAAAATATCGCCGGATAAAATATACAGGTACAGAATTAAAGCCATATATGTGGATGGCGCCTCTTCGGCATTGAGTAATGAAGTGACCGTAAAATTGTAGTAAACCGGGTATGGCACAACAGAAAACCTTAAGATATAAAATTGATGTACGGGAACAGCGTGTGCGGGGCGTCGCTTTTTTGTTGGGCGCATTATTTTTCACATGCACCGTCGTTGCGCAGGACATTGAAGCCATAGCAAAGGCGCCTGTGCTTACGTTGAACGGAGGTTTGTCGTTAAGTCAGATTGCTACTTTTACGCCCAGCGATACCACAGCGCAAGATCCGTATGCCATGTATCTGGCCGGGAATCTTAACTTGAGTTTTTTTGGCGTCGTACAAATTCCGCTTTCCTTTGCCTATACCAACCGGCAGTTGAGTAAGGAAGTATCCCTTCCGTTTAACCGGTTTTCCATGGCGCCGTCCTACAAATGGATAAAGGTATATGCCGGCTATGCGTCCATGCAATTTTCCCCTTATTCTCTTGCCGGACATGAAATATTTGGTGGCGGTGTAGAACTCACGCCCGACAATGGATTTAAGATAAGCGCCATTTATGGACGACTGAAAAAAGCCGTTTCGGGCGAGGATGGATTAGATCCTTCGTATCAAAGAATGGGCGGCGGATTCAAGGTGGAATATGCGGGGAAACAATTTGATGTGGGCGTCAATATTTTTAAGGCGCAAGACCTCTCCACCTCGCTTCCCGACAGCATGGCCGTTGCGCCGCAGGACAACCTGTCGGGAACCATCAGCGCTGCCATTAATTTCATTAAGAATATCCGCTTTGGCGCAGAATATGGTTTTAGCGCACTGAATCAGAATATCGGTAAAGGCCATCACGGCTTCCGCCTGTTGGAAACAGATGGCAACGTGGCGATGTATCATGCCGTGAAAACCAACCTTACCTACACTTCTCCTGTTGGTGTAATTGGCGCAACGTACGAGCGAATTGACCCAAACTATATCACCTTAGGCGCGTACTACATGACCAACGACTATGAAAACATCACGGCAAATTATTCCACCACAATTAAAAACGTGAATATCGCAGTAGATGGCGGGTATCAGCACGACAACCTGAACGGGCAGAAAACCAATACCACCTCAAGAATGATTTTTTCAGGAAATGTATCTGCCAACATTGGCAAGAAACTAACGCTTTCCGCCAACCTTTCCAATGTGCAGTCGTATGTCTATATTAACGATATTTATGACCGGGTAACCCAAACCAACGAATTTCAAAACCTCGATACGCTGAATGTGACGCAGCTGAACTACACCACATCGCTGGATGCTGCATATCTTTTGCAAAGCGACAAGGAGCGGCGGCAAGGATTTAATGTGGGTTTTATGTTTCAGAAATCGGCCGAGCAGCAGGATTTTACCGGCTATTCGGGCAATGATATTTATAACGGGTCGCTTGCCTATCAATATGCCATTATTCCCGCTAAGTTTAATGCTTCGGCCTCGGTGAACTATAACCACAACCGGATGCCGGACGACCTGTACATACGGGCAATGACGTATAACGTGTCGCTGCAAAAAGTTTTCTTTGAAACCTTGCGCACGGCGTTCACGGGCACCTATAGCAATATGGCTAATAATAGTGGAAACTTGTCTGATGTTTTCAATCTGCGATTAACCGGCGGATACGTGTTCTTTAAAAACCATAACCTTAGTTTGAATGTGGCGATGATACACAGTGCGGGGCAACGTGCAACCCGGGTGCAGTATTCGGCGAATTTAGCGTATAGTTATGTGTTCAATGCCGTAGTCACGCGGAAAGACAAAAAAATGAAGTTGGAGGCTGATTTTTAGTATGCCCATATCTTGTATATTTTGATGTTGTTAAAAATTAATTAACTACTTTTGCAAATTCATAAAAAAGCATTATCTTTGCATTCCATTTTTGGCGTGGTAGCTCAGCCGGTTAGAGCGCATGATTCATAATCATGAGGTCGCGAGTTCAATCCTCGCCCACGCTACGTAAAGGTGATTTTTCCCCATTTTACTTTTTTATTTCCTTGGGCGACGTGCCGAACTGTTTTTTGAAGCATTTGGAAAAATAGGACGACGACCCGAAGCCCACTGAGAAACAGATTTCATTAATCCGGCAGGCGCCTTCCTGTAACAATTCGGCGGCTTTTTTCAACCGCACCAACTGGATAAAATCGTTGGGCGTGAGTTCGGATATCCCTTTAATCTTCCGGTGCAGGCTGGAGCGGCTTATGTGCAGTTCGTCTGCCAGCATATC
>JAIRMK010000014.1 GCA_031258755.1 Prevotellaceae bacterium | reverse complement strand
TTCCCTTCTTTGAGCGTGTAAGACACGGTGAGTACATAATTTTACTGTCTGACATCTTGGAACAAGAATTAGTGCTTGCGCCTGCTCACGTCAGGACACTACTGCAAACTGTGCCTCCTGAATACATAGAGCGTATAACATCAACACCGGAAGTTGTGCTGCTGACAACCCGATATATTGATGCCAAAGTTGTAGGAAAAACAAGTTTTGATGATTGCCGGCATATAGCAATGGCCACCATTTACAAAGCCGACGCATTAGTCAGTTGGAATTTTAAACATATTGTAAACGTTGCCCGAATTGAAAGTTACAATAGAATAAATCATGTACTCGGTTACCCTATAATAGAAATAATCACACCAAAAACATTAATTAAGTCATGAAGTCAACTAATTTGCCCCCTTTACCTGAACCGGTGATAATTCCCGGCATTATGCAATTATTGCGCGAAATCAGAGACAAAAATAGTCGTCACCACATGAATATGACGCCAAGGGAATTGTTAGAAGAAACAGAGCAACATCGGCGCACGTATTTTTTATGGCCGGAAGGCACGAAATTTGCCAACTCCTCTCATTGAACATAAAAATTCCATAAATTAGAAGTTTAAGGATTGCATTGTCCCGGAAAGGGACAGTGGTTGCATACCTGACAGCATGCGTGGGTCAATTTCTCGCGGTTTTCGCATAATTCACAATTAATTTGCTATCTTTGCGCCCGACACAGCATATCAGGGAATGAACACACTGTTTGATAAAATATGGGACGCGCATGTGGTGGCCGCTGTCGAAGATGGCCCGGTGCAATTGTATGTAGACAGGCTTTACTGTCATGAGGTAACAAGCCCGCAGGCCTTTGCCGGACTCCGGGAGCGGGGGCTGAAGCCCTTTCGGCCGGAGCGTATCTTTTGCATGCCCGACCACAATACGCCCACCCGCAATCAGGATAAACCGATTGAAGACCCTGTGTCAAAAGCGCAGGTCGACACACTGCAGAAGAATGCGTCGGATTTTGGCCTGACCCATTTTGGGATGATGCATCCCAAGAATGGGATTATCCATGTGGTTGCCCCCGAGAGGGGACTTACGCTGCCGGGAATGACGATTGTTTGCGGCGACAGCCATACCTCCACGCACGGCGCAATGGGCGCGGTCGCCTTCGGGATTGGGACAAGCGAGGTGGAAATGGCGCTTGCCTCGCAATGTATCTTGCAGCAGAAGCCGAAAACCATGCGTATCACTATAGATGGCCGGCTCGGAAAGGGCGTTACGGCGAAAGACGTCGCGCTGTATGTGATTGCCATGATGACGACCGGCGGCGCGACAGGCTACTTCGTTGAATATACCGGCGCGGTGGTGCGCAGTATGACGATGGAAGGGCGCCTCACCTTGTGTAACCTCTCGATAGAAATGGGCGCACGGGGCGGCATGGTGGCGCCCGACGAAACAACGTTCGCCTATTTAAAAGGTCGCGAATATGCGCCTCAGGGCGAAGCATGGGACAAGGCTGTGGCTTACTGGAAAACGCTCGGAAGTGGCAGCGATGCGGTATTTGATAAGGAAGTCGTGTTCCGCGCCGAAGATATCGAACCGATGATTACCTACGGTACCAATCCGGGTATGGGCACAGGCATAACGCAAACGATTCCGTTATCCTCTTCAACGCCCGAAGCCGGCCGCGCCTCTTACCGGAAGTCGCTTGAATATATGGGCTTCAATGAAGGCGACCCGCTGATTGGAAAGCCGGTTGACTATGTCTTTCTGGGCTCCTGCACAAACGGCCGCATAGAAGACTTCAGGATGTTCGCCGCCATTGTGAAAGGCCGGAAGAAAGCGCCGGGGGTTACGGCATGGCTTGTGCCCGGCTCATGGATGGTGGATGCGCAAATTCGTGCGGAGGGGCTTGACGGCATATTTGCAGATGCAGGCTTCGAACTGCGCCAGCCGGGATGCTCGGCGTGCCTTGCGATGAACGATGACAAAATTCCGGCAGGCAAATATGCCGTTTCCACCTCAAACCGCAATTTTGAAGGACGCCAGGGGCCCGGCTCGAGAACTTTGCTGGCAAGTCCCCTTGTGGCCGCCGCCGCCGCCGTAACCGGAAAAGTAACAGACCCGAGATTGATGATTAATGCATAGCGACATGAAAGAAAAATTTGAGATACTGCGAAGCACTTGTGTTCCCCTTCCTTTAGAAAATGTGGATACGGACCAAATCATTCCGGCACGCTTCCTGAAAGCCACAACGAAAGAAGGTTTTGGAGCGAACCTGTTTCATGACTGGCGTTACGACAAACAGGGAAATAAGATTGAAACATTCGTACTGAACGACCCACGGTACAGTGGAAAAATCCTTGTGGCAGGCAAGAATTTCGGATGCGGCTCGAGCCGTGAACACGCGGCCTGGGCTATCGCCGGATATGGCTTTCGCGTCGTTGTATCCAGCTTCTTTGCCGACATACACAAGAACAACGAATTGAACAACGGCGTCCTTCCTGTTGTGGTGAGTGAGCCGTTCCTTGCGGCGCTCTTCGCCTCCATAGCGGAAAATCCCGAAACAGCAGTGGAAGTCAATCTTCCGGAACAGCGGATAACAAACATGTCCACGGGAAAAAGCGAGAATTTTGAAATCAACACCTATAAAAAACATTGCCTTATAAACGGTTTGGATGACATTGACTATTTGCTGACAAACAAACAAAAAATAGAGGAATACGAGCGGTTATGATAGAAATAATGGACACGACGCTTCGCGACGGAGAACAGACGAACGGAGTTTCTTTTTCCGTGCATGAGAAAAAATCAATAGCGCGATTGCTGATTGAGGAGTTGAATGTGGATCGTGTGGAGATTGCCTCCGCCCGCGTGTCGGACGGTGAGTTCGACGCCGTCAAAAACATATCCGGCTGGGCGACACAGAAAAATTGCCTCAACCGTCTTGAGGTTTTAGGTTTTGTTGACGACGGACTGTCCCTGAAATGGATAAAAGACGCCGGATGCCGTGTGATAAACATGCTGTGTAAAGGCTCCTTGAAGCACGTCACCGAACAATTGAAGAAAACCCCGGAGCGACATATTGAAGATATCACCGGCCAAATTGCGCTGGCGCGCGAAATGGATATTGATGTAAATATATACCTCGAAGACTGGTCGGGCGGTATGCGGGACTGTCCCGGCTACGTTTACCAGATGGTTGACGCCTTAAGACATTTGCGCGTTCATCGCTTCATGCTTCCCGATACGCTCGGCATACTTAATCCGGAAAACACCCATAAACATTTCTGCGATATGGTGAAACGTTATCCCGAACTGCATTTCGACTTTCATGCGCATAATGACTACGGCTTGGCTGTAGCTAACGTCTATGCTGCCGTGAACGCCGGTGTTAAAGGCGTACATGTGACGGTAACCGGACTGGGCGAGCGTGCCGGCAATGCGGCGCTGAGTAGCGTTGTAGCTGTAATCCATGACCAATTGAACGAAAAAACAAATGTCGTGGAAAACAAAATCCATCACGTGAGCCAAAGCGTGGAAATGTATTCCGGCATACGCATTGCCCCCAACCAGCCGGTAATAGGTGAAAATGTCTTTACACAATGCGCCGGCGTCCATGCCGACGGCGACAACAAAAATAACCTTTACTGCAACCTCCTTATCCCGGAACGTTTTGGCCGCACACGTGAATATGCCTTAGGCAAGACCTCCGGCAAGGCCAATATCCGCAAAAACCTTGAAGCGCTCGGCATAGACCTTGACGAAGAATCCATGCGCAAAGTAACGCAGCGCGTCATAGAACTTGGCGATAAAAAGGAAATATTGACGCAGGAAGACCTTCCGTACATCATTTCCGACGTCCTCCGGCACGATATGCAGGAAAATAAGATTAAAGTATTGAACTACTCATTATCCTTGGCGCAGGGATTGAGACCTGTGGCTACGCTGAAGGTCGAAATTGACGGCGTCGCATACGAAAATACGGCAACGGGAGATGGGCAATACGATGCTTTTGTCCATGCTTTACGTAAAATATACAAATCGCTTAACCGTCCGTTCCCGATGCTTACGAACTACGCCGTATCGATACCTCCCGGTGGCCGCACGGATGCGTTCGTGCAAACGGTCATAACATGGCGGTACGAAGGCGTCGAATTTAAAACCCGCGGACTCGACGCCGACCAGATTGAAGCGGCGATAAAAGCCACAGTTAAAATGCTTAATAAAATAGAGAAATGAAACTGAATATAGCAGTATTGCCGGGCGACGGTATCGGGCCGGAAATAGTTGAACAGGCCATGAAAGTAGTGAAGACTGTCTGCGAAAAATACAATCATGAATTGACCTGCAGAACTGCGCTGGTTGGCGCCTGTGCGATAGACGCAACCGGAAACCCCTATCCGGATGAAACGCATGAATGCTGCATGCAGAGCGATGCGGTACTATTTGGCGCAATAGGCTCGCCGGAATATGACCATAATCCGGCCGCAAAAGTACGCCCCGAACAGGGATTACTCGCTATGCGCAAGAAACTGGGATTGTATGCCAATATACGTCCTGTGACAACATTCCCCTCATTGCGGCATAAATCGCCTTTGCGCGCCGATTTAATCGAGGGCGTTGACTTCATGTGCATCCGCGAACTTACAGGCGGGCTTTATTTCGGCCGTCCGCAGGGGCGTAGCGAAGACGGCAACATCGCTTATGACACATGCGTCTATTCGCGTGAAGAAATAGCGCGCATTGTGCGCTTAGCATACGGATATGCAACCCGGCGCCGGAAAAAACTGACGATTGTCGATAAAGCCAATGTGTTGGCCACATCACGCTTGTGGCGCGAAGTAGCCCAGTGTATCGAAAAAGAATATCCGGAAGTGGAAACCGAATACATGTTTGTGGACAATGCAGCGATGAGATTGATACAATGGCCGGGAAGTTTTGACGTTATGGTGACCGAAAACATGTTCGGCGACATATTAACAGACGAAGCCTCCGTCATCACCGGCTCTTTGGGCATGTTGCCGTCGGCGTCTATCGGCGTACACACCGCTGTGTTTGAGCCCATCCACGGCTCATACCCGCAGGCGGCAGGTAAAAATATAGCCAATCCGCTGGCCACCATTTTATCGGCCGCCATGATGTTCGAATATGCATTTAATTTACGCGAAGAAGGAAGTGCAATTCGCAAGGCCGTTGCCGCCTCCATGAC
>JAIRMK010000189.1 GCA_031258755.1 Prevotellaceae bacterium | reverse complement strand
AAGCGCTGGAAGGCGCGGTGGCCGGCGTGCAAACCACCACCGGCTCCGGGCAGCCCGGTTCGAGCGCTTCGATTAGAGTCCGGGGTTTCGGCTCTATCAATTCATCCAATAACCCGCTCTATGTAGTGGACGGCGCGCCCTATGACGGCTCCTATTCGGCTATCAGCCCCGATGATATTGAATCCATCACTATCTTGAAAGACGCTTCGGCGGGTGCGCTCTATGGCGCGCGCGGCGCCAACGGCGTGGTGCTGATTACCACTAAAAGCGGAACGGATAATAACGGACGCATCAAAGTGTCTGCGAAAGCCTCCTGGGGAATAAGCTCCCGGGCTATACCGCGCTATGACTTATTGGATGAAAAAGACTTTATAGAAGCCAGTTTTATGATGTTTAAAAATAAGGCAATCTATACAGACGGCATTGCCCCGAACATGGCGGGTGTTGCAGCGATTAACGACATGCTCTCGGGTAGTAGCAAAATATTCGGTGAAAATGAACAGTACAACCCCTACAATATACCGGTCAGTCAGTTAATAGACCCTGTCACAGGAAAGGTGAACCCGAACGCCCAACTGCGTTACCATCAGGACTGGCTGGACGAAGTAACAGCTGTAAACCCCCTGCGACAGGAATATACCGTGAACCTGTCCGGCGGCGACAAAAACACCAAATACTATGCTTCGTTCAACTATCTGAATGAAGAAGGCGTCTTGCAAACCACTTCTTTTGAACGGTTACAGGGCAGGTTGAACGTCAGCTCTCAAATCAAGCCCTGGATAAAAATCGGCGGCGATGCCAATATCGCCTTCAATAAAACCGAAAACCAGGGAGCCACAGGCACCGGGACTTCCAACGTGTGGTATTCCGCCCAGAACATTGCGCCCATTTACCCGGTCTATGAACTGGATGCTGACGGGCAAATCAAATATGACGACACGGGGAAACCCTTATATGACTATGGGCTTACCCGTCCTGCGGGCGCCAACTACAACTTTAACAGTGTAGCGTTGATGTTCCAGGACAAATACTATTCCAACAGTGATAATCTATCCGTGCACGGTTACACAGAACTCGGATTGAATGAGGACAAATTCGGATGGGCGAAAGGGCTGAATCTGAAAATAGATATTTCGGTAACTAACCAAAATGCCAGGGGAACCACTTATTACAACCCGCTTTTCGGTAATGCCGCAGGCGCGGGGGGACGGCTCACAAAGGAAACACCGCGCGTATTGAGCTTTACATTCAACCAAATTTTAGGGTATAATCATTCGTTCGGAGAACACAATATTGACGTGATTGCCGGTCATGAATACTACGCTCTTAAAGCCAACACCTTGTCGGCTACTAAAACCGGATTCCCATTCCCCGGTCTTTATGAATTAAACCCCGGCTCCACACTGGACGCCATATCGTCCGTAGAAAACAATTACCGGATCGAATCATTTTTGTCGCGCTTGAAATACAGCTATGCCGATAAATATAATTTCGAAGCCAGCTTCCGTACGGACGGTTCTTCCCGCTTCCATACTGATAGCCGGTGGGGGCAGTTCTGGTCGGTCGGCGCCAACTGGCGCATCAGCGAAGAAGGGTTTATGAGCGGCGTGGATTGGGTAGATAATTTAAGTTTACGCGTCAGCTACGGCGAACAGGGAAATGACGACTTGCTGGATGCCGACGGATATAGTGTGTATTATGCATGGCAGTCGTTTTACGACCTCGGATGGGCCAATGCCAATTACAATGGGTCGGTGGTTACTTCTTTGGAAAGTATCGACCTGAAATGGGAAAAGAATGCCAACTTTAATGTGGGCGTGGAAACCCGCCTGTTCGACCGCATTAACCTGACGGCGGAATTTTTCAAACGTACCACCAGCGACATGCTTTTGGATGTGCCGATGGCGCTGTCGTTAGGTTTTCCCGGTTACTCCGATAATATCGGCTCCATGTACAACCAGGGTTTCGAACTGGCGCTGGGAATAGATGTGGTGAAATCCGACAACTTCGACTGGACATTGAATTTGCTGGGAACGAGTATAAAAAACAAAATTACCGCTCTGGTTACCGAAACGCCTATTATCAGCGGCTCTTACATTTTCAAAGTGGGCGAACCTATTTATTCGTATTACCTGCCCCGCAGCGCGGGCGTAGATCCGGCTACCGGTAAGCAACTCTACTATGTATGGGATGACCGCGACCCGATTACAGACGAACAGGCCAGCGACGCCTATATTTCTGCAGAAGTTTCAAAAGCCGGCAGTTCCCGCGAAGCCGTAGGCAATAAAATGCCCGATTTCTACGGCTCCATCCGCTCGGAATTTACGATTCTTAAAAATATCGATTTCTCTTTCCTCACCACCTATTCAATAGGCGGAAAGGCGCTGAATTCACAGTATAATGAGTATATGTCACCGCTCTATCCCGGAGCCAACCTGCACCGCAATGTATTGCGCGCCTGGCAAAAACCCGGCGACATCACCGATATCCCGCGGCTGGAACTGAACAGTACCAACCTGACGACACAAAGCCACTTGCTGGACGCCTCCTATTTTGCTATCCGGAACATTACGCTGGGCTATACCCTGCCGAAAAAATGGATTAGCAAAATAGGGTTTGACAGTATCCGTGTGTATGCTACGGTTGACAATCTGGTATTGTTTTCCAAACTGGACGGCTTTGACCCCCAGTCGTCTTTTACTTCTTCGACTACCTACACCTATGTGCCGGTGCGTACTTTGGCCCTGGGTTTAAACATTAATTTCTAACTCTTAAAAACGATTGAAAAATGAAGACAATAATAAAATATTTTGTTTTAACTGTTTTTGTTACCGTTTTATTTGCTGCCTGCAATGAAGAACTGGAAACAAATCCGACAGACCAGACATCCGGCCCGGTTATTTTTGCCGATGAAAATGCCGCACAAACCGCTATTGACGGCGTATATGCCCTGCTGTGGCGTGCTTATTTTGTGTCCGGTAATGGGACTCATGCCTATGGATACCAAAGCACCCTGTTTGCACAGGATCTTATGGCAGACGATGTGACGGAACGCACATCGGGCAACGGATGGTTCATGTGGGACTATCAACTCGATTATACCTCTGTTATCAGCAATAATTCGATCGGCGAGGCTTCGCGCAGCTATAACGTGTGGACCATGTTCTACAGAATTATTTCCAACGTGAACTATATCATTGCCGAAGACGGGAACATCGGCTCGAACGGCGCCGCCGCGAAAAATATCGTGGCGCAGGCCTACGCCCTCCGCGCCTTTGCCTACTTTGAACTGATTCAGGGTTTCCAAAAAACCTATCAGGGGCATCAGAATGACCCGGGCGTGCCTGTTTATACCGAACCCACCCGCGCCGGCGACGAAGGCAAACCCCGCGGTACGGTCGAAGCAGTCTATACGCAAATCAACAGCGACATCGCAAGGGCTTTGGAACTGTTTACCGAAGCAGGCAAAACAAAGCAAAAGCACAGTTCGCATGTGGACTACTATGTAACCAAAGGCTTTGAAGCACGCATAGCGCTTGTGCAGGGCGACAATCAAAAAGCCTATGATGCGGCGGAAGAAGCGCTCTCACGCGCGCGCCTGAGTCGGAGGGTGCTTGTGCCGGGCGATATCACTAAGGGTTTTTCCGATAAAAGCCTTGCCACCACCCTTTGGGCAATGGAAGTAATCCCCGACCAGACTTCCATCTACGGTTCGCTGTATTGCCACCTGGACGCCAGACAGGCGGGCTCATACGGCGCCGGCGCTCCGAAATGCATCAGCAGCTGGCTGTACGATAAAATTGCCCGGTATGATGACGCCCGCCTGCAATGGTTTAACGATGGCAGTAATGCCGCAAACCCCACGACCGGCACAACGGTAAACTACCTGCAAAAGAAACGCCTGTCGCGGATAGAGTCTAACTGGGTAGGCGACTTTATTTACATGCGCGGCGAAGAAATGCTGCTGATTGCCGCCGAAGCAAAAGCCCGCCTCTCACAAGCCGAAGACGCCAAAAAACTGTTGTTGGAACTGGCGGAAAACCGCCTGTCGGAATCGGATCTCGCTTCCTATACCGCTTACCTGAACACTTTAAACACAGCGGTGAATCCCCTGCCTGCCAACACCAACACCGCCCCGGCAACCGTGCTGGAAGAAGTGCTGCTGCAACGCCGCATCGAACTCTGGGGCGAAATCGGACGCATCAAGGACATCCTGCGACTGAAACAGGGCTACAACCGCAGCTATTCCGGCACTAACCACACCCAAATGCTGGTTAATTACAATTCGGGTCCCGAAAGCGGCGGCTTCCTCTTCAAAATCCCTCAGGCGGAATTTGACGGCAATAAAAACATCCTCTCTTCGGAACAAAATCCGGTGAGATAGCGGAAAACATTCATAAAAAAGTAAACAACTAAAAACACAACAATTATGAATAAAATAATAAAATATTTGATTTTGGCGGCAGCGGCTTTAACCGGGCTGAACGCCTGCAACCAGGAGAATGAAAGAGCTTTCTACGATGAATCGGCTCCGGTAACATACAATTTCCTGCAAGAAAATGTAGTTGCCGAACTGATGGAAAGCGATACGGAAATACATCTGAAAATAGCCCGTACCCAGGCTACAGAAGCGGTATCCCTGCAATTGCTGTTTACGGCTACGGATGCGGTAAAAGAGATATTTACTCTTCCGCCGCCGACCGCGTCATTTGCTGCCGGCGTGTATGAAGTAACCCTGAATATACCATTTGCATTTGACAAACTTTCTTTGACAGGACAGTATGAATTCAGTGTTGAATTTGCAGACCCCGAGACGCCAATCTCTATTGGCGGCAATGAAAAAACCGCTGTAAAAGCCGGACGCAAATTAACGTTTGTAAGAACTGTTGGCATGGGAACTTTTACTTCCAACTATGTAT
>JAIRMK010000146.1 GCA_031258755.1 Prevotellaceae bacterium | reverse complement strand
AAACTCATTTCCGTCTGTTCCCCTGCCTTTGCCGAAGACAGCCCGTCGGCCTTGAGAAGAACCGCGCGGCACCGCATGCGAAAACAGTGGCTCGTGCCATTGCGGAAGCCGCTCTCGAGCACAACACGTTGGGTATCCATTAATTCCAATTTCTTTATCTTTCCCATTACTATTTGTGTCTATTATAATAGAATGGAAAGATAGTCGAAATATTTTATATAAACTAATTATGAGCATTTACTTATTAAAATCAATAGAAAATAAAATCCTGTCATTATTAAGATAAGCAGGAGTTATTGTATAATATGCTACAGCTATATAATTATTTGCACTATTACCATGCAACACTTTAGTTATCATAAAAGTTACAGGGTTATATGTAAAATTTGACGTCTTTTTTATAGTAAAATCCAAATACATTTTCATGGGATAAGTGTATGCTGGGTCAGCTGCTTCCTTTCCTTTGGCCACAAGAAAAGGATATAAAACCTGACTCTCATAATATTGATTTTGAAACATTAAATGCCTTGAAACCACAAAAGAATTAGTAATAACTAACCTCTCATATACCTTTTCTTCATTGACATTACCTGTTCCTTCTTTAATATATTTTACACTCTCGTACAACTGTATCCCCTCCGGCACCTCAATATCCACTGCGTCCGCATCATCCAACGGTAGTTCGTAGTTTGTCTTTTGGTTCTGAGAGTAGGCGCGTTTGAGGCCGCCCTCAATTACGGCCACCTCCACGAAGTCGCGGTCATTGATGTATCCGTCGGACATGTCAACTTGTCCGGTAAAGCTGTCGGCATACGTCCAGTCTTCCTGCCGGTGCTGCACGGTGAAATCAATTTCGGCAGAGATGCCATACAGGTCAATCTGTCGCCGGATGAAGTCGGCGTCTTCCTTGATGAAGCGTAGCTTTTCCGTACTGTATTTCAAATTATAACCGAATACCTTGTAGTCGAATATCCACGAGGCCGACTGGTCGCGCCAGCCGGTGGGCAGGTATTTACAGATGTATTCTTCGCCATCGGCTTTCAGTATGATACGTATTGGTGCTGGTTGCATGTGTTTTCCTTTTATGCGTTTCCGTGAATAAATGAATTGATATGTCGCCGGCGCCCGGACTTGCCGTTGGCCACGTGCCATATACCGTTGTTGTCGAGGTTCATCTGCACCTGTTGCACAGGCTTGACGTTCTTAATGGCACGTTCCAGCCGGTCAATACCTCCCGACAAGTCGGGCGCCGTCGTACTGGTTGTATATCGCGGCACCTCAGGCCGGAAATACTTCATCATGGTCTGGTAGTCGGGGAACACCTGCGCCCCTTTTTCCATATCTACCAGCGTGGGCACCGCCGGCGTTTCGTAGAGTTTGCCGGAAGGCGTGAGGACATACTCGCGCTTGCGGGCGTCGCCGACAACAGCATAACCGCCGGGGTGTTCCTCATCTCCAAAGATACCTTTGGCATACTTCGCCACCGGCTGGGCGACAATCATGGCGATTTGTGCCGCACCTAACGCCGCATTGATGCCCGCCAGTATCGGCCCGGCCGGTGGCGGAATAGTCAGCGCCGCCGTAATAGCCTGCGCAGTATTAATTATTGCCTGAACTGTTGATGAGGTCTTTTGATAGATGGCCTGCTTTTGTTGCTCCTTCCGTTTTTCGGCTTCAATTTTATCGCTATCTGCCTTTGCCTGCGCACGGATGCGTTTTTCTTCGGCGGCGCGGGTTTCGTCGCTCATCACGGCATTGTCCAGCTCTTCGAGTTGCTTTTCCATCAACTCATCAATGCGCTCCAATTCAGCATCCAACTCCGCTACCTTCGCCTCCGATTGCTGCGTAAGAAAATCCATCGCCATGTCAAAAGCTTGCTTGGCGGCGTCCTGCGCCATTTTTGCTGCCTTCTTTCTGTTTTCTTCGACCCTCTTGATGTTCTCTATCTCGTGGCTTGTTTCTTCGTCGGATAGTGATTTTTTCGCGTCGTACAGTTTCTTTTCTATCTCTTTCCGCTGCTCGGCGCTGATGCCCTCCATGTCCAATATCTTTTGGATAGCGGCGATTTCATCATCGAACGCATCCACCGCGTACTTGTGCCGGATGTCGGCAATACCCTTGTTGTATTCTTTCTCTTTGATTTCACCGGATTTGTATTTTTCCAGCAATACGGCTTCTTCAGCGGCGGCGGCTTCCTGCGCTATCCGGGCGCGCTCCCCCACTTCTTCCTGCGCTTTGGCTACTTTGGCATTGATGAACTCGGTAAAGGCGTCAAGTTTTTCTTTGTCATATTTTTTATCAATGGCGGCAATATTTCTTTGTATTTCTTCTTCCGTCATTCCAAGTTCTTCGCCTTTCTTTGTCGCTTCTTTCTTTTCGAGTTCCCGCTGCTTTTCCAGTGCGCTCACCTGGGTGGTTAATCTTCTTTCCGACCCCACTTCGGCCACTTTCGCAATCATGTTAAGGGTGTCAATCTCAATCTGTGTGCGCTCTTTGGCATATTTCTTTTCGAGGTCACTAAGAAGTTTGTTATGTTTATCTGTTATACTATTGATTAACTCCCCCTTTTGTTTCGCTGTTAATTGTGCGTTGTTTAATATGGTGTCTTTTTCCTTTTTCTCGTTTTCCACCAACGTCTTAAATTCCTTTTGATAGCCTTCATTCATGGCCTCAATACGTAATCCGGCTAATTGCCGCTCAAGAGTAATAGTCTGCTCGTTATATTTTTTATTGATTTTTTCCCGCTCAATCACATATTTTTGCTCAATCAACTTTTTTTGCTCGGCTATTTGTTCAGCCGTACCGGTAACTTCTTTCTCTTCTTTTTCCTGTGCGTTTTTCAGTGCGGCCAGTTCTTTGGTCTGTCCGTCTTTCATAGCTGCTATACGTAAATCAGCTACTTTTTGAACAATAGAGATTTGCTCTTTGGTCTTTATTCCCAACTTTTCCAAAGAGGAATAATATAATTCTCCCCATGACTGTATCCCTGCTGCTGCCGCTTCCATTGTCTTCTTTAACTCCTCAATCTGTTTCATTTCCTTACCCGTGCGTTTACCACGCTTATTCATTAATTCCTCCAACGCCACGGACGCCTTAGTATGATTATTAATATGAGCCTGCATACTTGCCTGTTGTGCCAGCATTTTATTGTAATCTTCTCCATTTTTCAGGAACCACTCCATTTGCTGCTCGATGGTGTCGAACTGCAACCCGGTATTTGCAAGCTCCTTGTTCAGCCCCTGAAATGCCTCCTGTTGTTGATAAACAGTGGCGTTTACGTTATTCATGGTATTGATATATATTTGAATTTTAGACGCATGTTCGGCTGTGGCCTTCGTTGTCTCACCGAGCGCCTCGTTAAATTCTTTCTGCCGTTTCGCTGTGTCGTTACTACTTTTGGCGAACTTCACCAACCAACCCACAAGTAAAGCCAACCCAGCAATGACAGCCAAGATGGGCATGGCCTTTTGTGCAGCGTTTAAGGCTCTCTGTGTAATGATAGCCGCCTTTTGTACTATGATATTTTTAGACGTGGCTGCTGATTCAAGCATCGTTATTAACGCGCTCTTTTGTTTCAGGGCATTGGACAGGGTCTGTAATCCGTTGGCCACTGCTATTGCGGCACTTAACTTAGTCATAACCGCATCTAATGCCTCTGTTTCAATTCCCGCTTCCGTCAGCACACCTTTGTACACTTCAAAACCCGCATTAACAACACCTATTCCATCTACGACGGCCTGTATCCCTGCCGTATTGGAGGCCATCATGTCAATACGTGCTGAAACGCCCTGTATTTTTTTCTGTAATTCGGCGGCTTCTTCCGTTACTTCATGGAAGCGGGCTTTCATTTCTTCGGTGGCGGTTCCTTCTTTTATGACCAAATACAGCTCCTGTGCTTCCTGTTTCAGCTTCTTTAACTGCGTTTGCATCGGCTCCACGTCCTTTGCTGCCGCCTGCATTTCGTTTCTTAAATCATCTATTTTAGCGGTAACAGCATCGGCCTGGGCTTGCAAGTCCTTATATTCCTTACTTTGTTTTCCGACATTATCCGCCACAAATTTCATGTCTTCTGATATATCCAACAGCTCCTGTTTTAATCCGCCTAATGTCTTTTGATAATTACCGATGTTCATCTTTTGCCTCACATACGCATCCTCATTCAGTTTAATCACTGTCGTATTGGTATCAATCATAGCATTAAGTTGCCGGATTTCTGCGGTTTGAGTTTCCGTATCCATGCTGTCGCGCATTTGACGCAGTTTTTTGTTCTGTTCGGTTAGTTCCTTGATGGAGTTGGCTTGATTTTTGAGTGCATAAATATAGCCATTTGCCACCTTTTCGTTGGCCACTTGTTGCTGTGCCGCAATCTTGTTTTCCCGGTTCTGTTCGGCCAACTGAAGCCGTACTTTCTCGATGGCCACCGCCTCTGCGTTCCTGGCATCCGTCAGCCGTTTGTTCAGCGTTTCCTGTTGCTGTTGCAGGGTGGTCATTTTCTGCGTTTCGGAATTTATTTTGCTCACGGCATCTTTCAACCCCTTGAAGTCAAAGTCTGAAATGGTCTTTAACTCCTCCTTATAAACCCTCGCGATTTCTGTTAGCGTTTTTTTTATTTCATCGGACAACCCAATAAGCATCGCTTCGATACTTTTTACCTCTTCCCCTACTTTCTGTTTATCAAATAGAGAATCAATTACACCTTCTGCCATAATTTTTAATTTTTTATTGAAAAATTTGTATATTTCAATTCTTTTTTGTATATTTGTAAATAAAGTAATTAACTATTTAAAAACTCGTTAATTATGAACTTAATTAAAAAAATCAAACACGAATTAACTCGAAACAGGGGCGGCGTCACTCTCCTTACTTATCTGATAGTTACACCTGTATTTGTTGCAATATTGGCCGCTATTCTGTTTTTTATCGTACATCATGCCACCGATGTAAGGCCTATGAGCATTCCGGTTGAAATAGTAGCCCGCTAATTCTTCTGTTTCAATTTCGCTTTCGCCTTAGCCGTTTCTTCCCATTCCCGGTTCATTTCCAAAAATTCCGACACTGTGACCTCATGCCTGTCTATCCGGTAGCCCATAAATTTGCTCACAGATACTATCCATCGGGTAAAATCGCTTTCCGTCATTCCGTCCTCGCTGCCGCCTGATTTTGCTGCGTTCAGTTCATTAATTGCACCGGAGAGTATAACGGTATCGCGTTGTATTTTCGCAACAATACTATCTATGTTCCCGCTATAATCTACCTGTTTCAAAAATTCAATCTTTTCGTCGTCAGGCAGTGCTTCATTTAAAATCGTAGTGGCGGCCTTTAATCTTGCCTGCAATACCGCTGTCCGTTTGTACAATGCGAAAAGGTATTTGTTTTTTTCGCCGGCGCATTGTTTCATATAATCCTGATATAATGCCGACCACGCCGCCTGCAATTCCGTATCGGTGGGACTGCCGGAACGCACCAGCCGCCGCAGGTTGCTATTTATGAGGCAGTCTATAAACTCATCCAGCGTCACCTCGCTGCACTTACAGGATATATTCAATGTCTGTTTTTCCATCTTCATCAAAGTTTTCAAGCGTTGTAAAATCGTAATCATTACACCGGTAGAACACCACCACCCCGCCGTGCGTCCGCTGGTATTGCTTCGCCAACTCCAGCACCCGCTCGCGCTTCGCGTCTTTTTCTATATTTTTCCCGCAGCCGCATCCCATCATCCAAAAAAGTGTTTTCGTGCCTCATCAACAAATTCCCGGTCAAAAAAGCCTTCTCTGATATATTTTACGCCATGTGGATTTAACCCGAAAACATCACCATATTTATTCTCTATTTCCATTTGAATACCAAACTCCGCACCAAGTCGTAAATCTTTACCGCCGAAGGGAAAAACACGTATTTCTTCCCACACGATTTCCCCAGTAGAAAAGATAAGATTAGCGATATAATCTGGCTTCGTACCAAAATCAGACGGCGGTTGCGCCTTATTTTCTACCCACCATTGCGCCCATTTTCTATTACCTTTGAAATAGGGGTCATTTAAAATTGTTGGTTTCAAATACTCTCCCTTCAAATCCTGGCCCGCTGCCAGCTGGTTATGTTGTGCATATATCAAATCTTCTTCGTGCCGGCTCAATACGTTATAAGCAAGCTTCTGAGCGTCAAATGTACGCAATCGGTGTATGAAGTCGTCAAGTGTCATTGTTTGAGTTAAAAAAAGGGGCTTATTCAGCCCCTTTTTTTACTTTCGTTTCTTCGGGCTGCTGCACGGCCATCTGTTTCGCTTTCGCCGGCAGTACCTTCTTATCCGTGATCAACGCATAGGCAGCCGCCAGTTTCTCCTTTCTAATGAGCTCCGGCAGTTCCGGCCAGAGAACAGGCGTCAGCCGGCTCACAAACTCCTGTTCGCTTACCGACCTTGCCCATTTCTCATCATAATCAACGTCATTGATATACATGGCCTTACGCAATTACAACGGTAACTTCATTGCTTTCATAGCCCAACAGCCCGGCAGCTTCCAGCGCCGAAACACTGTCGAGTGAAATCACATACGTTCCGGCAGCTAAGGCGATACGGATAGCCTTTGTGTCGGCCCGTGCGCTTACCGTGGTCGGGGTAGCCAATTCACCGGTGGCTTTATTTACAACCTTCCACGCTGCGGCTTTGTCCAGCTTGTTACTGTACACATCGAACAGGTTTATGCCATCGTATTTGGTTTTCAACAATAAATCTACCGACGACGAAGCCGTTCCGAGAACAGAAAGTTTCACGTCAATAATGCCATTCAGTTCATCAACGTCAAAGCCTTCTATCTTTTCGGAAACTTCCAAAATTTCAGAAAACAGTTTAAGGTTTCCGAAATTCGCGGTCAGGGAAATAACCGAGATGTTTTGGCCGTCACCGAGCGGATTGGCAGTTGTGTACAAAGACGTTGGAAGAAACGCGGCCAGACTTCCATCTTCCTGCCGGCGCCCGACAATCCTTCCATCATTTGAAACAAGAAATACACCACCCCGCCAGCCGTCGAATTGGCCAATCGTCTTGCTTTTACACAAGCCAAATGCAAGGTCATATTTGTAAATAGCGTTACCGTCTCTAAGCTTTTCAGAGTAACCGGAACCCAAAGTACCGACAACCGGCTCCTCTGAATTATTAGTTACCGTCCAACTCTTATCGACAATAGGGTACCAACGGTTTGCCTTGACGTCTTCTTTAAACTTTGATTTAAAGAAGTCCAACAGGTTTTCCGTTCCCGCGGCAATCACCGCGTTTTTCGGCGTGAGTATTATGCCCACCGTAATAATGGCGCTTAAATCACACGCCGGTCTTCCGGTATTTCCACCGGAGCTTGAACAATAGTTGCTCATATCAACAAGTTTTTAAAATTATTAAATTTAAATTGTTTATTTCGACAGCATCCACGAAATCAGAAAGAAGGTTTCTTGTGGCTCCCGACTGTGTTTTCAACTGAAAGCCCGAAATCAGGGAACGGTTGATGAAATCGTGCGGAATAAGGCCATATTTCTGCTTAAGTATTTGGCTGTCTTTTTCTAATTGCTTAATAAACGCTTCATATATCGGGTGTAAAACGGTATTGAAAACCTTTTCATACCTGTCGGCAGTTCGATAATCCTTCACGCTACTCTCTACAATTAACAGTTGCAAAAACGCTTCTGTTTCATAATCGGGGTTACTGTTACGCCTCTCCCGGAAGTCCGTGAGCAGAAATACTGCCGGATACTTCTGCTCGCGAAATTCTTTCGTAGAGTTGGAATATGACTGTAATATTTCATCGAGTTCAATGATATTGCCGTACTGGTAAAACACCCTTTTCCCTATCTGTTTTTCAACAGTATTAGAGGTTTTACCTACAATCCTACCTATAACATCGACGACATTAATCATATCCCAAACGTGTTTTTGAAGGTGTAAATATCGCTAATTACGTAGCCGGAATATTCAGGGTAAACGTCCCTGTCTATACTTTGGCAAAATTCAAGGTTCATTTCTACCATCTCATTCCACGCCGAAACAGCCTTGTAGGCAATCGTTGTACGCTCAGCGTTTTCTGTCTTCATTATCGCCTCTCCAACCCCGGTTGTTACCGTTTCGTTTTTGATGTGATAGTAAAAATAAACGTAGCGGGCTACCATGTTTTTCACATTAGCAGCCAGCGCGTCCCACTTTTCGTCGTGGATTTCTTTTGCGTATTCTTCCCGAAACAACCGGGCAAGCTCTTTCCCCAGTAGCTTTCTCAAGTACTTTGGCTCATATTCATTGATAAACCACTGCACCCGTGCCGCCACGTCGGAGTGTTCCACTTGCCCGATTTTCAGGCCGACCTCGAATATATCCGGCGTGATAGTCATTTCTTGGTGGCTTTACCCGATTTAACAAGCTTTTCCGCCAATTCGGTGTGTACACTGAATTTTTTACCCTTCGGGAAGGTGGATACTTTGCCGGTACCTACCACCTCGACCCGCTCGTTCAGTTTGATTTTCTTTTCTGTTGACATTTTTTTATTTTTTTAATAGTTACACAATTACGCTACTAAGAGCTGCTACTGCCACTTGCGGGCGGTTCAGGTTCGGGAACTGCCAATGCCGTTTTAACGGTCGCAAATTCGTCATACAGCACAGCGCCGGCGTCCACCGAATATTGATAGCTATGCAAACGCATTTCGGCAATCACCGTCACAAGGTTTTTGCGGAAGTCGTCGTTTTCCCAGCCAAACTTCACTTCTAAATCTTCAAGGATTTTTACCGTCCATTTTTGGGTGTCCATCAACAGGAAGCTGCCGGCCGTTACTTCGGTTGTTTCAATTACCTTGATGTGCTGCATAATCGCGTCTATCTCTACTTTGATGTAATGACCATCGGCAGTCTTGAGCAAATCCAAAGCAGCCGTGTCAGTGGGGTTCATAAACACCACATCGGGCTTGTAGTTCAACAGGCGCATTTGCAGCATACCGGCACGGATAGCGTCGGCGTTGGTGGGGCGTGTAATGGTTTCGTCTAATCCTGTACCCACATAAGCAGCTGCGCCGCTCAGAATACCGTCAGGCTCTACCCCACCGGCGCCGCTCAATAATTTTTCATCTACGACTTTGAGCAGGTCGCGCTCAAGCAACATGCGGATTTCACTTTCCATGAACTCAAAATCATTCAGCATTTCTGTCGATACCTTCGTGCTTACTGCAACTTTCTTCGCCTTGCTGTTTTCTTCTTCATACGTCCAGTCTTTGAGCGGTTTCAACCCGCCTTCCGAGATAAACGCCGCGCCACCGTCCTTATCTTTGCGGTTTATCCAAATAATCGTGGCCGAGCTCGTACCACCTTTCGACAACGCCGCCAATACCACATTGTCCTCAAATGGCTTTTCCTGTATGCCCGGAACAATTTCAAACGACAACGCATGCGGAGCGCTGGCTGAGGCATTCGCCGTGGTTATCGTGGCAACCGCTTTGATGGTAAATACCTGCTCTTTCTTTGACTTCACCGCGTCCTTAAACTCTGCCGAACCAAGGAAGTCTTTAAACTGTTCTTTGAACGATTTTTGAGCATTGCCGAATTTCCCTAATTTCAAATCGGCAACAGCCTGTTTGAGCTTCTTTAATTCCTCCTCAGCGGCGGCCGCTTCTTCATCTTTCGGCAACTTGCCTTCCAGCTCTGTGAGCTTCGTTTGTAACGCCTCTATAATATCGGGCAACCCCTCATCATTGACCAGCGTGTAGAGTTCATCTATTTCCGCAATAATGGCTTCGAGCATCGCCTGTCCGTTCTCATCGAGTGACTTCATTACATTGGCAAAGTTCTTTTGCAATTTCGCTTTTTTGTCCGCAATAATTTCTTTGTTGGACTTTTTCAGCACCGCCGCCGGAGCGGTAGCCATCATCACAATACCGGTTGTTTTACCGATAACCGTATCTGCCGCGTAGCAGAGCGCACCCATCCCGATGAACAGCGCAAAGGCCATAAGCAGGATGTGAAACTGTCGTTTCGCCTTCATTCCGTAAAGGCTGTTTTTCTTGCTGTCTTTATACAGCGTTCTTAATCCTTTCATTTTTTAACGTTTTTAATAAATAATTGATTGATTGACTTGCGCGTATTGTCCGGCTTACCCTTCGGCGTGGACGGCTCCGGCGGAGTGTCTTCGGCTTTCGTAATAAGTGAATCGAATAGTTGCTTTATTTTAATTCTGTCGAATTTGCTTAATTTAACAGCGATTTTGTCAAGTTCCTTATAGGCCTGCTCCACCTGTGCGGACGTCAGGTTTTTGAAGCCCAGAAACGGCGTGTTCTCGTTGCACCCGGCGGTGACCACCGAGCCCTCGTATAGCTCCACCTCGTACACCTCGCATATCTCATTCATTTGCCCTTCTCCTGTCCAATCTATCTTGACGTAACAATAACCGATAGAATGCTGATTGAGTGTACCGGACTTGTATTGCGGTATCACCGTGTCGCGAACGAGCGGTATATCGTCGAGTTTTGCCTCAAAATACAGCCCCTTGTCATCTTCTTTCAACTCGGTAAACTGACCTATCGGCTTGTCCATGTAATGCTGATAGCACAACAGTATTTTGCGCGGGCTGTCACTTTGCGGCCCGTGCTCTTTGATAGACTTGGCAAAACAACCTTTGTGCAGGCGGTCGCCCATTTCATCCACCGTGTCGAACGATGCGAGATAGCCCGAAACAACCATGCTCTGCTCGTCAATGGCCGGTGCATCTACCTTTACACTCTTGTAACGCAATGCGTTCAATTGCCTTGCCGGTTTATTATGCTCTTTCTTAAACATTTCCTGTCTTATTTATTGTTTCAACTTCCGGTATCATTTCAAGCGCTTCTTCCGGCGTCCGGTCGAATACGCTAACGAGTAATGCCCTCTTTTGATTGGGGGTTAAATTGACATCTGCCACCAACGCCATAAGCGACTGTAAACCACTAACGCCTAACTGTTGCGCAAGCATTACCTTTTGTTCCAGCATGGCCGCCGCCGGGTCGATGTTGACATACTCCGCAACCAGCGCCCGCCACTCTTCGCGGGTGATATTGCCCGCTGCCTGTGCCGCATTAAAAGCAGCAATGGCTACGTTAGCACTATCGGCCTTCTGCTTCATGTCCTCTTGGAATATGTACATATCGGAGTAATCCATCGTGATGGTTAGCCCTGTACCCTTGCAAAGGGCGTCGGTCAACACTCGTGCATCGCCATTGGACGACGGTATAACATAATTCTGATACAGTTCCCGCAGCGCTTCTTTCCGGTTGGCATACGTGGACTGGCCGGAAAGTGGCAACAGTTCAAACGGCACGTCGAAAACTCCACAGATTTTCTTTGCCGTCTGTTCTTCAAATTCGGGCAACATCAAATCTTTCAAGGGCTGCGTAATAGAATACCATTTCAGCGCCGCCGACGTGATAATAATATTCCACTGCTCCGATGAAATACCGTACCTTTTATACTGCTCCTGTATCTTATCTACGCTTTCTTCATATACGCCGACAGTTGAAGTGTCGCGGCCGTCTTTTGCCAATATACCCAACGCCCCGCGATTGCGTATAATAGACAGTTCGGCATCAGCAATGACCTGTAACAGCTTACTCTCATTCGATAAGGCGGTCATTCGGGATTGCGCCAATAATGCGTTACCGGTAAATCCCACTTTTATGTCATTAAATATAATCAGGTCGTCAATGGTTAATCCTGTGTCTTTACCGCCTATTCGTATTTTCTTCACCGCTTCCCGGCCGATAAACGGATTATTTTTGTCAATATCTATCTGTATATGTTCCGGGTTTATGATATACAGGGCCGTCGGCATATCGTTTTCAAAAGCTGATAACTTCAACCATACACAATGGCCGTAGAGCATCCGGTAGGCTTCCGTCGCCCGGTACATCTGTTCCCAACTCATAAATTGGTTAGGACTGTTCAGCAGGTCACGCAACCGCTTTGCCTGCGACGTGTCCGGCTCGTTTTCCTGTTTGTCCTTCACGTACACAATAGCATTACCGAAACATTGCGCCCGCTTGTTAATCACGGTCGATAATACGGCCGCTTCCTCGTAGATTTTCTTACTGCTCTTACTACCCAGCGAGAACGAACCAAATGGCATGAAAAAATTACCAACCCCGCTACCGAGGCTTTTACCTGCCATTCTTGTCAGTCCTTTTATTGCTATGTTACGAATAAATCCCATATTTCATCGTGTTAAATTCCATGTGCGGCCCGGTAGGTAGTAAAGTACCGTATGCTGTCCATGATGTGATTATATTTATCCACCGGAACGTCCAATATATCCTTATCGCGGCCTACCGCCCAACAGTACTCCTGTACTTCGTTCCATCCGTTCCTACTCGCTTCGGTCATGTAAACCTCATACGATTTGACAAGGTTAATACCGCCGGCAATCGACCCGGCGCCCTTCTCGGCATAGTACACGCTAAACCCTTTCCGCAGGTCGGGGTATCCGGGAATATTGCTCCAAGCGCCGGAGCCGCCGGAACGCAGGTTGTGAATACGCACATCACCGCCGTTACCATAATCGGCAATGATTAAATCCTTGTAGGTAACTCCAAAGTCGATAAACCGTTTAGCAATAGCTAAGTCATCCAGTCCCGGCTGATATATGAGTTCGTGGACAAACAGCCGGTTATCCTTCCATTTGATAGCTACCAACGCCGTCGGGTCTTCACTATAACCAAAGTCGATGGCATACACCGTCCGTGAATCAATAGCGTTAAATTCTTCCACGCTGCACGGTTTGAAATGGGTGTATATCCGCCCGATATTACCCTCTGAAATCAACCCGCGAACAATCGTATTGTATTGCTCCGGGCGGGACTGCATCCTTTCCAGATGTGAAATATATTCGGCATTGAGGTTCTTGGTATTGTTTTGATACGTGGAAAATATCATTTCTACCGGGCTGTCCGTCTTTGGTATATAGGTATAGTAGCCTTTTACATCGCTTTCGGTAAGGTTATAATCCCGCCAAATCCAATGCTTCTTGCTCGGCGGGTTGAATATCCTGAGCGCCTGTATCCGGTCTGTCTTAACCGTCCGAAGGCTCAACAGCAGCTGGTCAAACTGTTCTTCGCTTATCTCGTTGGCCTCCTCAATTAGCACGTGGGTAATCCCGGCCAACGACTTTAATTTGGCCGTCCGGTTGGAACTGGTCACAAAACCCTTGCTGATGATGGTGTTGCCTGTCGGTACGTGCCGTATCCGCATCTCACTCTCATTGATGTGGAAGTGCGAGAGCGGTAGCTCATGCTCCTCAAGCCTGTCCTTGAAGTCCCTGAACAGACTGTCCCGAATGTCATTGAACGCCTGCCGAAGGAAGCAACCCCTGAAGTGTTGCTCCGATAGCATCAGCATCAGGAAGTAGTCCGTGCCAAAGTATGAGCCCCCACGACCGCGCCCGCCGACAATGTCAATTATCGGCTTGGCAGTTCCGAACACCGGCCTGAATACCCTGTTCACATTGAACTGTAACGATGACGCTATCCCTTTTACTCTTTGCATTGTTTACTCCTTTTTGTCGCTATCCATGTCGCTAAAGACTACTCCCAGCCTGCCACCGGACAGCGGTGTTCCGTCGGGATTTTCCAATACCTGCGTCTGCTTCTCCCGCCACTTGCCCGGCTGTCGGTTCTTTAACCAGAAGATGGCGGCGGCGGTTTCGGGCGGGAAATACTCACGTGTCTTGGCTCTTACCACACTGCCCTTATTATTAAATACTTTCTCGCAGTCATCTTTGACGAAACCGGTCGCCCGCTTGAACAGAGCAGAGGCAACACAAATGTCCGCCTCCTCCTTTCCCTTTTTTATGGCATCCGAAAACTTTTGAAAATCCTTCATCCACTTGCTAATAGTGGACACTGCCACGCCAAACAGTGCGGCCAAATCTTTATTCGTCGCACCTAATAGACAATGCTGCATTGCCATTTTCGCATACTCATCTCTATATGGAGTAGGCCGCCCGCCGGCATGTTTTGCCGGAGCAACCTTTTTACCGGTAGCAGCCTTAGCCTTCTTTAAAGTCTTTTTCTTCTGCCGGGCCGGAGATTTACGCTGTGCCTGTTGTTTCGTTACCTTCGCCATCGAACATCACCTTTGCGAGGTCGAGGCAGCTTTCCAATTCGCGGATTTCGGCTTTCAACTCTATGTAGCGTTGTTTAACCGAAGCTTTGGACGTGGAATTAAGAGCATCTTCAATGGTTTGAAGTTCTTCTTTCTTCCTTTTAAGCCGTTTTTCCTGCACCTCAATGTAAGTCATTGTAATATGTTTTTTCATGGCGAAAAACGTTAAATTTTCCGCCAAAGTTAATTATTTTTTTCTTATTAGTTGATTACGTTTATTATATACCAAAAAATCGACACGGTGGTGTGGCCGGCCATACCGCATGACCAACGCCACTTTATCCGGGTAAACGCTTTTTAGCAGCCGGCTCTTTTCTTCCGTACCGGACTTATACAATTCATCCGTATTCCCGCCCTTCATGTTTTGCGTGCGTATCTTATCACACAAATACGTATTGAATAATACAGTACAGTATCCGGCTTCGAGCATGTCCAATGACAATATCACGTCCTCATTATATCGCCCGCGCCACCGGAACGGACTGTCTGTTTTTATCAAATTACACGAAAATATGCGGGTGTTAATGATAAGCGGACGGTTCTTTTGTTTCTTGGGCACAAACATGGCATACTGCATCCCTGACATTACCACGTTTTCATATCGTTCTGCAAATCGCTCCACGCAGGCAAAGGTATCGTAGCGGGCAATGCACTTTTGGTTGTCGTTATACACCAAAAAACGCCGGATATTGTCATCAATTATCCAATGCCACGGAGCGCCCTCCTTTTTGGCCGTATCCCACCCGAAGTTCCGCGCCGCGCCGCTGCCGACACGCGGGTTATCGGCGTAGGGTATGCCATCACACGTGTCATACTTCTGCTTGTACTCCATATCCAATACAAGCAGTTTTTCCGCCGGTAATACCTTCCGGTAGCTGTCATATTCCTGCGGCTCCACAATGACACGGTAACGATGCACACCCATTGCGTCAAGGGCTTTCCATGTTAAACCATTGTCGTAGCGACCTTTTGATGGAATAAATATAGGAATATTGCTACTCATAAACCTCCTTAAACCGCTCGTTTTCCTTATGTGGGAAATAGATTGCCCTTGTTTTGTCCTTTATGGGTAGTTGGGTGATTTCAGCAAAGTTTTTCACGTCGTCCTCGCTGTCAAAATGTAGAATAATGCTCCGGTAAGCTTCAACATCGCGGTTGGCATACTCAAACTCACCAAACTTATTAAACTCGTCATCGGGATTATTGTCTGCCGAAATACCCAATTCAAAAGATTTGAAATCCCAATCATTCAACAGGTCAATATCGAAATCGGCCGTCAAAAGGTCAAAATCAAATTCCGATGTGTCCGATGTCCGGTTGTCCGCCATTGCAAGCAGCTTGCGCTTTTCATCGGTCGTAGAAAGGTCGGTACGTTTAATAACGATGAGTTCCTTTCCGTCGCTTTCAATGATGCGGGCTTTCAAACCGAGCGCCTGCGCCTGCTCATACACGCCATTACCGGCAACGATAACATTATCCTTGTCGGTAACAATCGAACGACCCGCGCCACACTCCTCAAGGCTCTTTTTTATCAACGCCTTGTTTCTTTCGTCGTGCTTGCGGTAATTCCTTTCGTCGTATTTGATTTTATCAACCATGCCACAAATTTACCACGCTACAACCACAATTCAAAGATTTACCAACAAGTCGCGAGTTGTTGGTAAAATGATGCCCTTAAACGATTTTTAACGTATATTTGTGCCGATTGTTTTTCATATATCTTTTTAGGTTGGTTCTTTAAAAGAAAACGAGGGCGTGTCACCCTCGTTTTTCCTTGTTGCCAAATACCCTATTGACTTCCGCCACATACTTCCTGAACTTGCTGTTAAATCGGCTGTTTTCCCTCTCAAAAAAAGCGAGACTGTATGATACGGATTTTTGGCTTCTGCTCAGCAGAAGTCCAATTTCTTGCTGTGAAAGGGTGGAATACATCTTGCGGACGTAGTAAAAGTATATGTGTCGGGCGTATGGCAAATCCCGCTTTTTGCTTTTCGATTTTAGTTCATCAAGCGTGCAGCAAAACACCTTTTGTAAGGCGTTCGACAGGCAATCAATGTCAGTATCTAAATGATAACACGGCGCGGCGCCGGTATTGCGGATTATCGTTTCGATAGCCTCGCGACCGTCAGGCGGTATCCTTTCTATATCATCAATTATTAGTTGACCCATAATAATCACTCCTGATAATCAAAAAACTTTGTCATACCGGTCGAGTGGGTATAGGCAACCTCACCACAACGCCCATTCCGGTTCTTGCTTACAATCAACTCCCCATAGTTCGTTATCTCGGAGCCATACCTGTCTGTTATAGACTGCTTGTAATACTCCGGCCGGTACACGAATATCACCAAATCTGCGTCCTGTTCGATAGCGCCCGAATTATGCACGACCATTCCATTTGTCAAAAAACAGTTCGTTTCAGGAACGTGCAGGTCGCAAACATGTACTTCATCCTCGTTATGCGATATGGATGTGATTTTCGTCCATCCCATACCCTGCATCTGGACATAGGGTGATTCTTGTATTGTAGATATGGGATTTTCGGCAATCATTGTAAGCAACCGTTTTTTTGCGATACTTTTTAACCGCCCGCAGCCACCATATTTTTTTTGTATCCTTCCGCTTGCGCCGTATTCCTGCGCGAACTGGACAAATATTTCCGGGGCGGGGTCAATATACCTGTCCGACGGCATTTTTAGCGCCCCAAACCGTTTGGGATTACTACAAATCCGCCGCATGTTGGGATTGTCCTCAACCGCACAAACCACCGTGAACAGGTCGGAACAGTTATTTTTACGTGCTTCAAGTGAAATGGAAGAACGCACCCCTATGGTATGCAACATCCATTTTACCTGCCTTGCAAGAAGCTCACTGACTGTCGAATATTTTGCAGTACCCTTTGATACGGTTCCGTCGGCTTCCCACAGACCGCGCAAAAGTTCCAAATGCGCCTCGTTGCTTGTTCCAAGATATCGCTTAGGGATTGATTTTTCCTTCGCCGTTTTACCTTCCAGCCCAAGCCCCCTTATCCATTCCATTAGCGGGTTGGGTTTACATCCTGATTCCACACCATTAGACAAGTACACTTCGGTCACATTGCTGCATTTCTGCGTTTCCCTCGGCTTGATTTCAACCCCGAAGCCTTTAATTTCATCCTGAAGGTCATCTATCAACTCGTTTCGCAGGGTAAGGCTGGGCGTCCCGGATAAATAACCGTTCCCGATTAACCATCCCAAAAGCCTCCCGTGGGAAACATAACCCCTGTTTTCGTGTGTTATGATTTTGGGTGAAGCAAGTATGTCGCGTTCTTCATCGAGGTCACAAACATACTTCCAGCCTGTTGCGGTTAATACCCGGTGCCGCGCCGTTGCCGAAAAAGAGCCAAAATGTGTCCTGACTGTATATGTACTGTTGTATTTTTTGGGAATATACTCACATCCGGTCGCCTTACTCCCCTGGCAAGTAACGCTAACGATACGCCCCGGCTTACTTTTAAGCTGAACAACTCCGTAAGGAGTGTCCACCCATTCGTCAACAGGCAGGCAGTCGCGTAAATCCGATAGTTGCGGTCTCTTTTTTTCTCGACGCTCCACCTCACGGCTCAACTGCGACAGCAGAATGACCGGAACGTTGAGTTCTTTGGCCATCTCTTTTGCCTCACGGCTTATCTCGGCCACCTCAATATCCCGCGTTCGGTTATTGCTCACCCCTTTACCCTTACACAACTGTAAGTAGTCAATGAAAATAATATCACATTTTCCGTTTCTTCTCATCTCTTTTGCCGAAGCATGTATTTGCCCTATCGTCAGGCCCGGCGTGTCATTTATATAAATCGGCTTGTTGTATATCCTGCCGAGTAATACCTCCAACATGTTTACCTCACCCTCATCCATACGCCCGCTCTTGTAATGGTTTATGTTCATCTCGCCTTCGTGGGATTCAGACAGCAGCAGACGGTCGGCGATGCTGATTTTCGACATCTCAAGTGAAAATATTACTGCCGTGCTCCCGGCGTTCGCAGCTGCTTTGGCAAAGTGCAACATCACCGCTGTCTTTCCCATAGATGGCCGGGCGGCCAATACGATTAACTCCGCCGGCTTCCACCCGAACGTCAGCGCATCCAAGCCGTTAAATCCAGTAGTGATACCGGTCGGCATCCCTTTTCCTGCTTTTTCAATGCGCCCGAATGCCTCATCTATTGCGCTGTTTGCCACAACGCCAATGTGATTAACGTCTTGCTTTACAGTCATCAGCCGTGTCAGTTCGGCTAAATTCTTTTCAATATCGGAAAAAATATCATCCACCGGAATGCTCAGGTCGAAGCCTTTTTCCGCCGCCTGAATAGAAATCCCACTTAACCGCCGCCGGATATAAGTCTCAAGAACGACAAGCGCATGATATTCTATGTTTGACCCGCTCGCAATGTCACCCATCAGTTTGGACAGGTAGTAATCCCCACCAACTTCTTCAAGGTTGCCGTTTTTTTTCAGTGTATTCGATAAACTTTGTATGTCTATCTCGGTTTTATTCCTGTGCAGTTCCACAATGGCGCGGTAAATGATTGTATGAGTATCCCTGTAAAACATCTCCGGCTGCAGCATGTTTATCACACCGTCTATATCCCGGTATCCTGACATTATCGCCCCCAAAACGTATCGTTCCGACGGGATTGAATAGGGCGGTACCCTGCCCGACAGTTCAACAGCCGGGAAATTATCCTGTGTTCTTTGGTTTTTATCTCTACTCATCATCGTTTATCGGTTTTATATTAACAACATACGGCTCCGCTGGCGGTGGCGTTACCTGTTTCCTTTCCAAAATCTCATCATTCCAACATTCCTGGTTGATGTAGGTCTCAAAGTTTTTGCGGTACTGCTTATCCGGCGTCGATGCAACGTATAGCGGGATGTGCTTTAGCGCGGCCTCTCTGCAATGATTTTTCAGGTTTGCCCACTTGCGTTCGCTGGTCTTGCGGTTGCCCTTCCGCTCGTATAGCGCCCAAACTTTTTCAAATCCGTTGTCGTCATCTTTTTCTTTTTTGGCGCAACTTTTTTCTTTTTTTGGAAATTGTACATCGGAATTGGAAATTTTTTCCTCAAAATTGGAAATTTCATCCACACCAACATTATTTTCTTTCTTTACATTCTTTTCTTTCTTATTATTTGCTGCTGTCGGTGCTGTCATCGGTGCTGTCATCGGTGCTCGCTCTTTGATTATATTTTCTTGATTATAAATGATTAATGCGCTGTCATCGGTGCTGCTGTCGGCATCTACTTTTACATTGTATTTTTCATAATTACAGAGTGTTAAAATGCTCTCCCCTTGCTCCGTCCTGCGTTTCACCTCGTCATCTTTCACACAATTATCAAGAAATCGCATAACTTTTCTTTGACCCCATTTCCAGCGTGTCGAAAGGAACCGCAGGCTTGCATGTATCTCACCCCGATTTATAGTAACATACCTGCCGGACGCTAAAATCTTTCTACCCGGTTTTACGTCAAATCTCGCCATATAAATCAAGTCCAACCATGCTTCCGCAAAACTGAAAGAGCGCTCGGTTTTCCAATAGTCATGCTCAAAAAATTTCCTATCTAATCGAATAAAGGGCATAGTTCATTATAACTTTTGTCGAATTTCTACGGCTTTTTTCATTTGAATACGTTATCATTTTCACCCGCATAAATTTTATAGGACAACATTTTTATCCACATGGCAGCAAAGGCAATTTGTCCAATACTTCTATCATCCCCGTGTAGCTCATGGAGGTACTTTGTGTTGCTCGTAGAGCTTGCAGAAGATAACAGGTCGCAGAGCGATGTTATGATATTTACCGCGTCTGATTTTGAAATTTCAATCATAATGTTTATTTTTAAATTATTATAGTTTTCTCAGTGTAATACGCGCATCATTCAAACTGTCATCCAAAATAACAAACCGACCTCCGACAGTATAAGTTGTCGGCTTACGCAACCCTGTTTTCCGGGTTAAATGCTCCTTATACCTCCGCCGGTTTTCCTTTCTGGCACACCGCCGGCAATAGTACAACAGTGGTATCCATTCTAACGAATTGCGTATGTATCGCTGCCGATTTTCACACATCACATATACACCAACCGACCGGCCGGTGGAACCACACATAACGCATTGCCGCTTTTTGTAAATTGATTCGTCCATGGCTTTTCTGCTATTATTTTTAAATCAACACCCGTATAAATCTGTATAATCTCTTGGATGGTATAAATACAAGCAAATACGGTATAACACCAAAATAGCACATTAAAAACATAATGCATTATGGTATTAAACATGTCTTTTTGTTTTTCATTAATGAGGTAATTCCTCAATTGAATTACTAAAATCCAGCTAATTATAAATCTTTCCATATCGTTATAATTATTCTGTACCTTCTAACACTATTTCAATAAAATCACGCAGTAAAGCAGCCTCTTTTCGCGTCAAGAATATCGAAATATCTCTACCATCACACTCTGCGACAATATACAAATGCTCCGCCTTGTCAAGTTCCGGTTGGTCGGAAGTTGTCTTTTCCATAATTCTATAATTTTAGTTGTTTGACGGAATACTTTTGTACAACCTTTTGTAGTAGGCGTCAATAAAGTCCGTAGATACTATATCTAAAAAAGCATTAATAACATCATCTAACCCCTCATTGAGGTTTTCAATGTTACCAATCATCCTGTTACTGTCTTCACACGAAGAAGCAATGCGCATCATGTCAAAGCCCCACCGACGCATGTGAAATACATGTTCCATAAACACGACTATCTCCTTGCGGATAAATGGCGTGTCGCTTATGAATGTCGTTTCATTGGACGTGCTCGCGGGGGTACTGTGCTTCTTCCCGGTCGCAGTGTTTTTGTTATTGTTTTTCATGTTTTTCCACCGATTTAAAATACCCATATTCCTCATATAGTTTGCTCAGATGTCTTATCATATAGGTTAATTCAAAAATGGCGTTATGTTTGCTCTTTGTAAATTCTTTTCCTTCGCTTCCGCCGTCTTTGTCTTCTTCTGTAAGTTCATGAAGAGTGTCGTCAATGTAATAACACAAACGCTCAACAAGCATACTTAACCCGCCAAAATCAAAAAGCTCACCAACACACTTAATTACACTATCCATTTTATCCTTTAATACTTGTTCTCGAAATTCTCTCCATGCGGTGTTTTGCCCCGCTTGCATTCCAGCTTCGGTACTGTTCTTCCCTGTTCCGGCGTTTTGTTTGTTTTCCATATTCATATTTTTTATGATTGTTTTCGTCTTAATTGCTTCCGCATTTCTTTAAAATCAAGCAGCAGGGCATCGCTTAACCGGATATGATAATCACCATATTTTTGGGATTGTTCGGCAGCTATCGCTCCGTCCTTTATGTATGCTATGACCGTATCTTTATACACTCCGTGCATGTTTGCCACCTCTGTGGGCGACACAAACACATCGTAAAAACGGTTACAAAAACCCTCCACAATCTGGGAGTTCAGTTTGGACAATAACAAAGCCTCTATGTCCGCCCTTAATTCTTCGTGCTGCTTTTTAAGCAATCCATTCAGCTCATTTATTTTAATAATCGAAAATTTCACGTTTTTACTCTCCCTATTATCATTTAAGGTGTTCTTTTCAAGCCTTTTACTTGTTCTCATAGTGCCCCTCTCAATTTTTTTAGTTTGCTCCCGCCGCGTCGCTGCCACTGCGGTGGTTGCGTTCAATAATAAATTCTTCCAATACATGCGCCTGTTCTACAACTAAATTCGGGTTAAATTCGCTTGCCTTACAGTGCGTATGCCTCAATATCCTTACGACTAAATCCCGACGGAGTTTTGAGTTGTTAGTGATTGTTTCGTTTTTCATAGTATTAAGGTGTTATTTCGGCATTTTCTCCTTGTTAGGGAACGCACCTTTGAGTGTGTGTGGATCGTATTTCGGGAATAGCGACAGTTGTGCAAAATCTTCGTTATCAATTTCGCGCATCTCTTTTGTGATTGATTTGTGCCGTTTCATCAACTCGTTTATTTGCGCGTTCACATCCCGCAGTTCTTTGGTGAGCAGGTAACGCCGCTTGATGTTTTCCTCAACAGCGGCCACCCGCAGGGCGATGCCGCTTTGTAGTGTGCGCTCCATTTGATTGAATTCGGCAATGTACCTTTCTTTAAACTCGCTCGCTTTCGCTCCTGTATAGCCCATAACTAAAAAGGTAAATCCATCTTTTGTCATTACATAACACTCGGCTTTTGAAGCTCCGCCCTGTGGCAACTCTTTCATTTCCACCAATGACGCAAAATTGCGTACACGGAAATGCTCGGAACAATGCAATTTCCGAATATCCCTAAGAACGTCAACATGACGTTTTCCGAACACTTCGGCTACCAGCAGGCTACTCGTGACCGGTTGCCCATCCTGAATGATTACTAAATTTTCCATGTCGTTCATTTTTTTCTTTGTTAATTCATCTATTTTCACTACCTTTACATCATTAAAAAAAAGGACACAAGATTGAGCCTTTACGTCCCCACGTCAGTTCTCTCTCTTGTGTCCTCATGGGCGGCTTTGCAGGCACACCCCTATTTTATTCGTCTGTTCTTAACATGGGGACGAAACTGAGTGCAAAATTACAAACATTTCAGTATTTATGCAAATTTTTACTGAATATTTTGTAAAATATTTTATAAGTGGTTGATAATTAGTGAGAAAATTTTTTATGAAAATATGGGAATAAAAGAAAAAATTAAATTGTGCGATAGATTAATTATCGAACTCGCAAAACATGGCACTATTAAAGCTAAAGACATTGAAAAAACAATAGGCAGCTTGAATAGTAATGATTTAAACAATGTTTTAAACACACTGTCAAGAGACGGATTAATAATATATGATGTTATTGACAGGTATATGACAGATATAGAGATAACATCTCTTGGGCTTCTGTATAAAAAGAAAGGGTATAGCCAGTTTTTAAAAGACAAGGCCAAAAGCGTCAAGGAGCCTATTAAGTATTATAAACATACGAGATACGTATCGTATATAGCAATAGCTATTTCGATATTATCACTATTAATATCGCTGAAAGTGATATTAATATAGATGTGCCATTTATAAATAATAATTCATCAAAATGCTGCTTTTCTGTTGCACTGTTAAAATGAAACATGGAATAAAAAGCATCTTTAAAGGAAAATTTAGAGACAACATGAAAAAAATCTCTCATAACAAATTATTTTATTGGATGGAATGATTTTTATTTTTTCCGCGAGGAAAAGATAAAACAAAGCAACATGATAATACAAGAAGCCATTGAAAAATATAAACCAAAATTTTAATAATAGGATGCAGAACTCGTGGCCAAAACCAATACTTGACGATGGGACGAAATATTCCGGTAAATTCAGAGAGAAAAATAAATACCGCCATAGTCGCAGCCCCTACATTAATCCAAAAAACAATAGTGTCTTTCATTTGAATTAAAATTTTTGCAAAGATACAGAAAAAAATAAAAATACAAACATTTCAGTAATATGGAAACAAAATTACCAAATCTAAACAGCCGAGTAAAAGAAATTATTGAAAATCTTGACAATGGAAACGTTGCTAAATTTGCTAAAAGGCTCGAAAATGTTTCGCAGCAAAGGTTAAATAGGATATTCAATGTTGATACTCGAACAAATAAATATCCCGGAGTGCCGGATGACCTTTTAATTGACATTGCAGCGTCTATACCTGATATAAGTCTTGATTGGCTACTTACCGGAAAAGGTGAGATGCTGAAAATTAATCAAAAAGTAGGAGATGTGAAAAATAGTAAAATTGTCAATAGCCATATAAACAATTATCAGATAAACAGTGAATTAATTGATACATTAAAAGAACAACTCAATAAAAAGGATAAAGAAATCGATAGATTATGGAGTCTTATTGAAAAAATAAATAAATGAAATCTTTATGGAAAATAGATTAGAAATAAAAACCAATCAGAATATCAGAGATATAAAAGACTCTCAGATGACAAATGTAAAAATAAATGAAACTAAGGTAGCTATTAACAACCCCGCAAATGCTAATTCACACAATAGGCAACGAGTATGTTTTCTTGTTACCCCGGTAGGTGATAAGAATACAACAGAAAGAAGAAATGCCGATGGATTATTTAAGGTGTTACAACTATTACTAAAAGATTTTAATATTGATGTGCAATGTTATCACAGATCGAATTATAACACAGCATTCATGACGAATGAAATAATTAATTTTCTTAAAACATCGGATTTAGTTATAATTGATTTAACAGGATTGAACCCCAATGTAATGTTCGAGTATGGATATAGATATGCTATTGAAAAACCTTTTATATGTATAGCCAAAGAGGGAACGATTTTGCCTTTTGATATTAACACGATAAGAACAATTTTTTATGAAGACGTAGGAGGTTTACTTTCCGATGAAGAATTACTGCGGGCCGTCAAATCTGTATTACCGCAAGATCCGCCTACAACAAAGGACAAGTTGGGCGGTGATGAAAAAAAAATATCATTATTCAAATTAAAAAACAAGCCAGACGACACAAGAAAATCAATCAATCAATTATTCAAAAAACATATTGAAAATTAAGGGGAGGGGATTTATTAATTAACAAAACAAAAAATTATGAAAAAAACTTTTCTATTAGTGCTATTCAGCACTATCATTTCTTGGAACGCACTATTTGCACAGGTCAATTTACCGATGGACGATAGTGGGGAAATTGTGTTTTCAGGCGTCGTCCAGACAAAAAATAGCCTGACAGCTGATAACATTTTTGACAATGCAAAAGAATGGCTATCTACAAAATCTGCTAATTTTAACCGGTCAAATTCAGAAAAGAATATGCAGGGAACCAACGTATGGCTTGGCACCAAAAAAAGTAATTTTGAAAACATTGATGCCCTATTTAAAAATGATGAGCCATTAAAATTATCTGATAAAGAAGAAAAAAAAATCATAGGAAAAATTGTAAATAAATATACAGGCGGAACAACTGGATGTATTCGCGTCATTTATCTGGAATACGACCTAATCATGGAAATTAGAGACGGGCGATATAGGTATAAGATTATCAATTTTACTTATACTCATTATAACCAAGCGCAGGGAAAACAGTCGCAGATTTATGGCTGGAAAGATGAGGGAAACTGCAAATCGAAAGGAGCTCTAACAGGTTTATTATCTTGCGAGCACTGCGGGAAAGAATTTGATAAATTCTACACCTACATCAATTCCGATATGGCTAAATTTATAGATGAAATGACAATTTCAATAGATAAAAATAGGGATAGTGATGATTGGTAATGGCATTAGGATAAATGAAAATAAAGAAATGGCGAACTATGAAAACGACAAAGAAAAAAACAAAGGACAATGAGTGCTTAACACAGTTAGATGGCTATATCAATGACCTGCCCGATAAATGCCCACATAAAGAAGTAATAAAAATTTGTAAAACTATTATCAAAACGTCATTTGAAAGGATTGAAGTAATGGAAAAACTAATCAATATTCAAGCCGAAAAGATTGATAACCAAACTAAAATAATCAATAATCAAACAGAGTTAATTGATAGTCAAAAAGAAATGATTGACATGTTTAAATCAATTCAAAGCACATAAATATGTTTTCGCCCAATTTATTACCCCTCTTATTACCCATAAAAAACAAAAGCCGTTGAAAATCAACGGCTTTCACTTAGAAAAAGTGCCCGGAACAGGACTCGAACCTGCACAGCCTTGCGACCGCTAGTCCCTGAAACTAGTGTGTCTACCAATTCCACCATCCGGGCTAAAAACGGCACAAAGATATAAAATAACATCAGGGTTAGCAAAAAAATAAAAAAAAATAATTAACTTGCAACGTTATTTTTTTGATAAAAAATATTTAATACATTTATTATGAGCGCCTATAGAATCCTATTAGTAGATGACGAGAATGACATTCTCGAATTTTTATCGTATGCCCTGGTTAAAGAAGGGTATGAAGTGTACACGGCCACCAACGGTTCTGATGGCATACAGCTGGCCATAGAGAAACAGCCACACCTTATATTATTGGATGTGATGATGCCCGTAATGGACGGTATTGCCACCTGCGAGGAAATACGCCGGCACGACGAATTGTCGTCAACCATCATTGCTTTCTTAACGGCACGCGGCGAAGACTATTCGCAAATCGCAGGATTTAATGCGGGAGGCGATGATTACATCACCAAGCCCATACGCCCCAAAGTGCTCATAAGTAGAATTAAGGCGCTATTAAAACGCTTTGAACAGAATAGCATGCCTGCCGGACAAACCACACCGGGCGTCAGCATTGACCGCGAGCGCTTTGTGGTAAACATTGACGGAGAGCAGCTGACACTCCCGAAGAAGGAGTTTGAGCTTCTGGCGCTCCTTTATTCAAAGCCCCAAAAAGTATTTTCCCGCGAAGAAATATTCAGTACGATATGGGGAAATGACATTGTAGTGGGCGAAAGAACGATTGACGTACACATTCGTAAATTACGTGAAAAAATTGGAGATAAATATATTAAAACACTAAAAGGTGTAGGCTATAAATTTGTAGATTAAAACATGTTGATGAGTGGGATAACAGCGCGTATTGACCAACTGCGACCTTTGATTGGAAATACGCCTATGGTGGGTGTCCGTTATCGTTTTGAAGGAGAAAAACGGACTGTTTATGCGAAATGCGAATATTATAATTTAACCGGAAGCATTAAAGACCGGATGGTTATTCAGGTGTTAAGCGAAGCGTACCGGAAAGGGGAGCTGAAACCGGGATATACCATTGTGGAAGCAACCAGCGGGAACGCGGGGATTTCACTGGCTTCCATAGGGCGCTATCTGGGGCACAACGTGATTATCGTAATGCCCGAATGGGCTACGAAAGAACGTGTTGATTTGCTACGATCATTGGGCGCCGAAGTAATCCTGACCACCCATAACGACGGCGGTTTTAAGGCGTGCGTGCGAAAAGCCGGGGAATTGGAAGCCTCCATGCCCAACGCCTATTACCCCCGCCAGTTCGAGAACGAAGACAATGCCCAAGGGCATTTTTTAACATCGGGGCCGGAAGTACAGCGACACATGCAGCATCTCGGCAAAACGCCCGACGCTTTTGTGGCAGCCATCGGCACGGGCGGCACGATTATGGGCAACGGCACATACCTTCGTGCATGTTATCCCGGCATACAGGTGCACCCCGTAGAGTCGCTCCAGTCGCTGGTGGTGAGCACCGGCGTAAGTCACGGCACACACCGCGTACCGGGTATTTCCGATGACTGGAACCCGCCCCTCGTGGATTTGAAAAAGCTCGACCACCCTTTTACCATTTCCGACGGCGACGGCATTATTATGACGCAACTCTTAGGAAAAAAACTCGGACTGGGCGTGGGTATTTCGTCAGGATTTAATTTCCTCGGGGCGGTGGCCTGTCAAAACAAATATGGCGGACAAAAAAACGTGGTTACCGTATTCTCCGATTGCAGCAAAAAATACCTGAGCGGCACGTTGCTGTCGGACGAGCCGCTACGCCCGGAATATCTTGTCAATCATATCGAATTACTCGACTATTTCGCCATAAAATAGGGTAAGCGTTTTTTGTATTTCCCAAACAACTTCTCCGCCTTGCCTTTTTGCGGAATTTTGGAACTTTTAAATTAAAGTAGTATCTTTGCCGATTATGGCAAGAGTAAAAGTCACAGCAGTATCCTACCTGAATACCTTACCGTTTTTGTATGGTATCCGGCACTCCGAAGTGGCGGAAGTTGTTGATTTGTCTATAGCCACCCCAGCCGCCTGCGCCCGGCAACTCGAAACAGGACAAACCGACATGTCATTGATTCCCGTAGCGGCCATACCGGGACACTCCCACTACCAAATCATCGGTGATTACTGCATCGGCGCTACCGGAAAAGTACGCAGCGTGGTTTTGTTTTCAAATCATGAATTGCCGGAAGTTAAAACGGTTTACCTCGATACGGAATCGCGCACATCCGTAGTATTGGCGCGCCTGCTGGCACGGGACTACTGGAAAATCACACCCGATTTCAAACCGCTGACCGGCGAAAACCTCAAAGCAGGAGAAGCCTGTGTGCTTATCGGCGACAAAGCGCTTTTTCACGAACCACGTTTTACTTACCGCTACGACCTGGCCGAAACGTGGATAAACCATACCGGATCGCCCTTTGTGTTTGCGACCTGGACGACCAATAAATCACTTCCCGCATCGTTTATCGAACAGTTCAACAAAGCCTTGAACTACGGTATAAAGCATATTCCGCAATCCCTCACCGAGCCTCCGCAGGGCGGCGAAGACAGGGCGCTACCGTGCCCGCACGACACGGCATTGGAATATCTTACCAAAAACATCAGTTATCCTTTTGATGCCGAAAAAAAAAACGGTTTAACAAAATTTTGGGACCTGATAAACGACTTCTCTTTATGATTACGACATATTACAAAGCGCTCAAACAAATAAACAGCTCCAACGAACTGGGTATCCTTGAGGAATTAGGATATGACGATATTTTGTGGATTGACCTGAACAGTCCTACCGGAGAAGAGAAGCGTGCTGTGGAGGATTATCTCGAAACGCCATTGCAAACCCGCGCAAAAGCGGAAGAAATTGAAAGTTCTTCGCGCTATTCGGAAACGGAAAATGCGATTTTTGCCAACTCGGAATTTTTGATTGCAGGCGCTGAAGACTATCAAGAAGAAACCGTATCGTTCATTCTTGCTTCGGGTATTTTAGTTACCGTACGCAACTCGCACCTGCGCACGTTCATGGAAATTGAACGGCGGCTGATGGCCAACCACCGCAGCTATGCCACGGGCTATCACCTGATGGTGGCCATCCTCGAAAACCGGATCGACCTCGACGCCGACATGATTGAGTTGCTGGCCAAAGAAATTGCACAACTGAACAAACGCATCAACGCCGAAGAACGCATCAGCGAAGAAATGTTGTATGACATCAACCAGTTGCAGGAAAACACCATGACCATACGCGAAAATATCATCGACAAGCAGCGCATGATATCAAGCATTCTGAAAAGCGACAAGTTCCCAAGCGATATTTTCCCGAAACTAAATGTCATGATCAGGGACGTGGGCTCGCTGCTCAACCACACCGACTTCAGTTTTGAGCGTTTGGAGTACTTGCAGAATACCGTGCTGGGGTTGATTAATCTCGAACAAAATAAAATCATTAAAGTATTCACGGTGGTTACGGTGTTCTTCATGCCGCCCACACTCATTTCGAGCATCTACGGCATGAACGTGAAACTGCCTTTTGCCGAAATCGGCTATTGGGGTTTCGTAAGCACCATACTTTTTATGATTATGGCCTTTGCTGTGACGGTGCTGTATTTTAAACGAAAGAAATTATTATAATGAACGGCAACAAGAAACATATTATTGCAGGCCTGCTGCTGTGGTGTACGGTATTTCCGGCCTTTGCCGCTGATACGGTTTCTGCACACCGGCCGGTGGTATATGTGATTGAGTTGATGCAGGAGATTAACGCGCCCGGCGCACGCATCGTGCGCAAAGGCCTTCAGGCGGCCACAGCAGCCGGCGCCGATTATGTACTGCTTCATCTGAATACGTATGGCGGCGAACTCGCTGCCGCCGACTCAATACGCAACGCATTGCTGCATTTCCCTGTTCCTGTAATCGTATTTATAGATAATCAGGCGGCCTCGGCAGGAGCGCTCATCGCCATTGCCTGCGACAGCATTTACATGCGCAGTGGCGGCAGTATCGGCGCAGCCACCGTGGTGCACCAGACCGGCGAAGCGGCGCCCGACAAATACCAGTCGTTCATGCGCTCAATGATGCGCGCCACCGCCGAAGCGCAAGGACGCGACCCGCGTATTGCAGAAGCTATGGTTGATCCGCGAACGGTAGCGCCGAACGTCAGCGACAGCGGAAAGGTGCTCACCTTTACCGTAGATGAAGCCATCAAACACCGCTATTGCGAAGGAAAAGCCGAAGACATTACCGACGTATTGCAACAAGCCCGTATCAGCAATTATGAATTGATTACGTATCGTCCCACCACACTCGACCATATCATCCACTTCCTGCTGAACCCCTTCCTGCAAGGGCTTTTCCTGATGCTTATCATTGGCGGTATTTATTTTGAATTGCAATCGCCCGGCATCGGCTTTCCACTTATCGCCGCAACCACTGCCGCATTGCTTTACTTTGCCCCGCTTTATCTCGAAGGATTATTGCAAAACTGGGAACTCCTCGTGTTTATTCTCGGCATACTGCTCATCCTTCTCGAAATATTTATCATTCCCGGCTTCGGAATTACAGGCATCTCAGGTATTCTGCTTTGCGTTACCGGACTTATATTCGCCATGGTTGACAACACCCTGTTCAAAACACCCGACGGCTTCAACCTTGCTATATTGGCGCGGCCTATGGCGACGCTGTCGATTGCCGTGTTCTGCGGCCTCGCAGGCGCCATTTACCTCACACGCCGGCTGTATTCCACCCGGTTATTCGGCCGCATTGCGCTCCGCACCGGCCTTACCGGCGATGAAGGATACGTAGGCGTAGCAACCACGCCTGCTTTAACTGTGGGAAGCGAAGGCGTCGCGCAAACCGCGCTGCGCCCTTCCGGGAAAGTAGAAATCAACGGTGAAATTTATGATGCCGTAGCAGAATACGGCATGATTGGAAAAGGTGATACCGTATGTGTCACCCGATATGAAACAAGTCAAATATATTGTGTAAAAAAATAACTATGAAAAAACAACATTTCTTACTTTGCTTTTTGACGCTGTGCTGCCTTACGGCAAGCATTTCCGCAGGAGCGCAAATTAACATCAACGGTCGCGTCAAAACTGACGACACAAATGAATATCTCGAATTTGTGAGCGTTGTAGTGAAAGGAACAACCAAAGGAACGGTTACAAACATGGAAGGTGCATATAGCATCGGTAATCTTCAACCCAGAGACACCATACAATTCGTGTATATGGGCTACAAAACCGTACAAGTGGCCGTATCGGACTTAGTGAAATCACCGGATGTAGTGATGCCGACGCTGGCTACCAACCTGCAGGAGATAGTGGTAAAAGCCTTGCAGGAGGAAGACATTCTAAAAAGCGCCATTCAAAAGTTAAAATACTTTTATCCTTCCGAGCCCGTAATATGCAAAAGCCAAATCAAGGACGTAACCATTGAAAACAAAAAAATAGCCAGTTACTACGATTTCGCGGCCGACTTGTGGGTATATTCTTTCCTCAGGGAAGAAGAAGAACGCAACCCCACGATGATGCGTATCCGCAAAGTGGATGCAAACATTGACCGCTACACTGACTCTATTCCTGTGCGCCCATACGTAATGTACGATAAAACAATCCGCACCATCATTCCGGAAAACTATGCCCTGCACAGCATTATGTCTATGATAGAGACGGATGAGCTCAAATTTAAAATCAGCAAAGACTCACTCGGACTCGAAGAAATATATAGAATGACATTCGAATCAAAAGGGACGCAAAATGATATCAACACTTCTGCCACTATTGAAAGAGTAAGCGGATATGTGATTGTGACGGTGGCCGACAGTTCTATTCTGAAAATACAAATGGAAGAAGAATTTAACAATTATACCACCATCTCGCACTTTTATAAAGGGGCGCAACGCGTACAATGTACGGCGACCTTCGAGAAACAAGTACACAGCAACAGCTTCAGGCGTGTCGGCAACAGAATGTATCCCGAATATGCCAAAACCGAAGTGTTCAGTAACGTAAAATACAACAACCAAACGCTCGAGAGGCGGCAAATGAGTCTGATTTTGATAAACGACATCATTACAAAAGATGTAAAACGATTTTCGAAAAAAGAATCTTACGACAAATCACAGCCGCTGTATCGCCAAATATCGGCTGAGAACGACTCCTGGCGGACAATCAACTCCCTCCCGCTGACTCAGGAAGAGAAGGATTTTATTGATGCCAATAGATAAATTCATCGTTGATAAACTTCGGCACTACCTCGGGCATGAGCCTACAAGCGCACAAGACGCACTATTGAATGAATTAGCGGTTTTCATAGCCAACCCTGAAGGTAGCGAAACATTTGTGCTGACCGGATATGCCGGCACAGGAAAGACCACAGTGGTTGCCGCGCTGGTGAAATTACTTGATGAAATGGAAATCGAATCGTGGCTGCTCGCCCCCACCGGGCGGGCAGCAAAGGTTTTGGCCGGTTATGCCGGAAAAAGCGCCTATACCATCCACCGGAAAATTTACCGGCAAAAAACACAAAACGACCCCACAAGCCATTTTGTGCTCGCTCCCAACGACGCCAGTGACGCCGTATTTATCGTGGACGAAGCCTCTATGATTTCCAATGAAAACCAGGGTACGCTTTTCGGTTCCGGAAAATTGCTCGACGATTTGTTGCAATTCATCCGCAACGGCACACGGTGCAAACTTCTCATAACAGGCGACCCGGCACAGCTTCCGCCGGTACATTCGCCTTTTAGTCCGGCGCTTCAAGGCAGCAGCTACCGGCAATGCACCACGTCAAATCTTACGGAAGTGGTGCGGCAAGCCGCCGAGTCGGGCATCCTGCATAACGCCACACGTCTGCGCAGCCATATTGAAAATAACCACTGTGCCATACCGGTGATGCAATGCAAGGGCTTTCACGACATCGAGCACATCAGCGCACAGGAAGTCTCCGGAAAACTTTCCGAAGCCTACGAACGCTACGGAGAACGCGAAACTGTGGTGATTTGCCGTTCGAACAAACGCGCCAATATTTACAACGCCGGCATCCGCACGCAACTGTTGGGACGTGAAGACGAGCTGGTGCGCGGCGACCGTGTGATGGTCGTGAAAAACTGCTACCAGTTTGTAGAAAACAGCGATAAAATGGATTTCATCGCCAATGGCGATATTGCCGAGCTGGTGAGCATACGCCGTCATGAAGAACGATACGGCTTCCGCTTCGCACGCGCCGAACTCCGCTTCCCCGACTACGACGAAGTGGAAATTACGGCGAAAATCATGCTCGACACGCTGCACGTCGAAAGCGCAGCGCTCGACGAAGAAAAGCAGCGACAGCTCTATGAAGCGGTGGCGGCCAGTTATGCGCACATCACCAATAAGCGGGAACGCTACAAGGCCGTGCGCGAAGACCTTTACTATAATGCCCTGCAGCTGCGCTATGCCAATGCCATCACGTGCCACAAGGCGCAAGGCGGACAGTGGAAAGCCGTATTCCTCGACTACCCGTTCCGCAGGGGCGCACAGCCCACCCTCGAAGACCTGCGCTGGCTCTACACCGCTTTCACCCGCGCTACCCAGCACCTCTACCTCGTAAATTTCGACCCGGCAATGGTGTCGTAGCAAGAAAATGCGGTATGGGCCTTTAGACAATCCCTGTGTTTATTCCGACTTAACGCAACGAGCTGTAAACTTGTACGACTTATCATAATGGTTGTCACCCAAGGTCGTAAAACTTCCGTTAGCAAAAGTATATAAATAGAAGGCAAACGAATAATCAAAATCAGTACTTGTCCAATAGGGTCCACAAGTTTTTTGATATTCAATTGCATCAGAAGAGGGTTCTTTAAATCCGCCTGCCGGGAAAAATAATCCTTTTTGTTCTTTTCCGCTTTCGCCGAACCAACGACCTTCTACTCCGTTCAATGTATTCCAAACACCACCATTAGATAAGGTTACTAATTCATCAAATTCTTTTTTTGTGGGAATTCGCCATCCTTCCGGACAAGATTTTTGAGCTTCCTCCCATGTAAAGAAAACACCATAATCATGCTGTTTTTCCGCACCTATATTGCAAGTCGCCCATTCTATATTTCCCACTTTTATCGTTTTCTCTTGTGCATTGACATTGGCACAAACGAAGCCAAAGAGTATAAAGTACAAAAATCTTTTTTCCATAACCCTAAAATTTAGTATTGACATTTCATTGACAAATTTAGTAAATATTTAACAAACGAGTACAATTATCTTTCTAATTTTGATAAATTTTCTGTAGTAATTCGATAATAAGCGATATGACGTATGGCACACGTAAACAGTTGGGTAAATTTAATCTAACGTCATGCCGAGGTAGGGCATTGCGACGGCGGCGGGCTGCGCGGCGGGGATAAGGCACTTGAGCATGGCAAAAGGCACTGTTTCGCCGTCGCCGGGCGCCCAGAGGCCAGGAGTTACATGTTGCGGCAGGTGAAAATATACGTGCCGGGCGTGGTCGAAATATTTCCGGATGAGCTGTAACGCATACGGAAATAGCTGCTCCGTGAACATGCTTTCTTTTACAACAACACCCCCATACTTGGGGTAAGCCATAAAAAAACCTTCGTCGGCGCCCGAGCGGAGAAGGCGCGTGAAACCGCCGCAAAAGTAACACTCATCTATGGCGTAGCGCAGCGCCGCTTCGTCCCACTGCACGAAATAGCCGCACGAGGCATAGGCTGCGTTGCGCAATCGCAAAAGGTCGGGGGCTTCCAAAGGGCCAATGTCTATCCTGGGGGTCTGCACGCCGGCGCCGGCAATGGCGGCAGTATCCAGGGCGACTTCTTTCCGGTAGGAACAGGGGCAATAGCCGAACCTGGCGTAATAGTCGCGCAACGCTTCGGACGCCGGCGCCAGCAGCAGCGCTTCTCCGCCACGCGCCCGCAGCGCCGTCTCGGCATGCTCCAGAAGCGCAGCGGCAATGCCGCGCCGACGAAAGTCGGGTAACGTAGAGACGGCATACACGTAGGCGGCCTGGAAATTCCTGCGGGGCGTTACTATCGTCACCGGAAGCAACGTTAGCGACGCCACTACCCTACCCTGCTCTATATACACCAAAGTGTTATCGGACGTGAAACGATTGGCGAGGTAAAAGGATGCGTACGGTTCGTCTTCGTCGAAACAAACGCGCCGGAGTTCGGCTACGTCGTTGAGCATCGTGCGGTCGGCAAAGGTAATCATCGTGTGGTTATGGGTTTGATTTGTCCACGGCGATATATTTTTCCTGCAGGAAGGCCGGATGGTACGACAATTTGGCTTTGCGCAAACCGGCGTCGCCGGCGTCGTCTTCGCGATTTACATACTGAAAGGCGGCGGCGTGATGCAGCAAAAACTGTTGGTTTATCATCTGATACGCGCCCTGAAATTCGGTAAACGC
>JAIRMK010000126.1 GCA_031258755.1 Prevotellaceae bacterium | reverse complement strand
TACATAGAAAGCACGCGCAAAATCAGGTCTTTGTCCTTCAAATCGGAAGCAGCCACCAAGCCGCGGAAACCTTCCCAGTCTTCACCGATACTGCTCAAATTTACCGGCGCTTTTGCTTTTACTTTCTTGGTAAGGCTATTAATAGCGCTCTGAGCGGTTTTACCACGATTAGACGACAAGGGTGTATTCACTTTTTCAGGCCCTTCGGGTGAAGCGGCCGATGTAATCGTCAAGCCCTTGGCTTCTTTCCTCGGATCGGTGTCAACAGCCGCGAGGAAATCACGCAATTCTTTCACTTCCTGTTTCGACAATTCGGCCGAGCGAACCGTAGCGCTATTTACCAGATATTTGATTTGCGCTTCTTTGGTTTGTGTAATTACCTTTTGATACCGGTGCGGCGCAAGTGTAGGAAGACCATCCGCATTCACTAATTTGTAGGTAATATTGGCGCCATCGGCAAGCTTGTAAGGCTGGTCAAACGGTGTACGTTTGTCGCCATTAACCAGTGTAGCGCGCAACTCCAAATGAGAGGCTTCCATTCCTGCCTTGTATTCAAACTTTACAGGTTGGCTAATCTTGCCGCCCGCTTTGGGGATAACGGTGTTGTTGCCTTTTACCTTTTCGCCTTGCAATACTTTCACTTCAGCAGTGGCCTCACCGCCTTCATATACCAGTACGGGGGTAAGTTCCAATACGGCTTTCGGGTGAAAATACTTTTCAGGGAAAACCACAGTATAGCGGGCCTCAATGGCATCAGCGCGAACTTCCAATACTTTAGGATCGCAAGACACACTTACTTTGTCTGCTTCATTTTTCATTTTCTCCGGGCTCGAACACGATACCACAGCCAGCACTGCAAATGCAAACATCAAAAGAGAAATACATTTTTTCATATTATGCGTTTTTTTAAATTATTTAACGTTTTGTTTTGTGCAAATGTACAATTAATCTTTAAACTACGCAAGGATTTTTTAAAAAAATACATGGATTTTCTTTCATACTCCTTCATTTTTCACGCTATATGGTGATTTTCAGTTAGTTAATGTATAATTTGTGATTTATTTCATTTTTTTGCCAAAAAAATGTACCTTTGTGCAATAAATTTATGGACATTAAGAGCATAAAACAACGTTTTGACATCATTGGCAATACGGCCGGCCTCAACCGGGCGCTGGATATTGCCTGCCAGGTAGCGCCCACCGACCTGTCGGTGCTCATTACCGGAGAAAGCGGGGTGGGGAAAGAGGTGTTTCCGCAAATTATTCATCAATACAGCAGCCGCAAACACGGCGCCTACATTGCGGTAAACTGCGGCGCCATCCCCGAAGGCACCATTGAGTCGGAACTGTTTGGGCATGAAAAAGGGTCGTTCACAGGTGCACATGACACGCGAAAAGGATACTTTGAAGTGGCCAACGGCGGCACTATTTTCCTTGACGAGGTGGCCGAGTTGCCGTTATCCACGCAAGTGCGTTTACTCCGGGTGCTCGAATCGGGCGAATTTATTAAAGTGGGCTCTTCAAAAACGCAAAAGACGAACGTGCGCGTGATCGCCGCTACCAACGTCAATGTCATACAGGCGGTACAAAACGGACGTTTCCGCGAAGACCTGTACTACCGTCTCAACACGGTGCCCATTACCATTCCTCCGTTACGCGAACGGAAAGACGATATTTATTTGCTGTTCCGCAAATTTGCCGTGGACTTTGCCGAACGTTACCACATGCCGGTAGTCACCCTCACGCCCGAAGCACAGGAAGCGCTGAAAAACTATTACTGGCCGGGGAATATCCGCCAGCTGAAAAATGTAACCGAACAGTTGTCCGTGATTGAAAAAGAGCGTATCATTCCGGTAGAATTGCTTACCACATACCTGCCCCATTACAATGTGTCCACGCTGCCGGTATTGTATGACGCCAAATCCGAAGACCGGCCTTTATCTTCAGAACGTGAGATATTATACAAAATCCTGTTCGACCTGCGGAATGATATGAACGGACTTAAACAAATTGTGCACGAACTTTCACAGGGCCGCACACCGGTAAACAATCCCCTGAACATTAATCCCCCGGGGAACAGGTCTTGTCCGTTTCCGGATGGCATTACCGATACCGAAGAAGTGCAGGAAGAAAGCCTGTCGATTGACGACCACGAAAAGCAATTGATCATTAAAGCGCTCGAAAAAAACGACAATAACCGCAAGTTAGCCGCCAAGGAAGTAGGCATTTCGACCCGGACATTATACAGAAAACTGAAAGAATATGATCTTATCTAAATTGCGCCTTATTTTTATTCCTGTTGCGTGCTTGCTCTGCCTGCAAGCCTGCAAGGGGGGGTATTCTTTTACAGGGACGTCCATATCGCCCGACGTGAAATCGGTGTCTATAGCTTATATTAATAACATGGCGCCTATCGTGTATCCGTCGTTAAGCAACACCCTCACGGAAACGCTGAAAGACAAATTCACCCGCAACACCCGTTTAGATTTAATAGCGGAAGAAGGCGACCTGCAATTTGAAGGTGAAGTGACCAATTACGATGTTACGTCAATGGCTGTGCAAGCCAATGAGGTGGCCGCCACTAACCGCCTTACGATAACCGTGAAAATACGCTTTACAAACAACGTGGACGAGAAACAAAGTTATGACAAATCATTCTCGGCTTATGAGGAATTTCCTTCGTCGCAAACGTTGGATGCGGTGCAAGACCAATTGGTAAGCACGATTGTAGAAAAACTTATAGAAGACATTTTTAATAACGCCGTAGCAAACTGGTAATGGAGCCCCATCAATTTTTACAATATTTAAGCGCCACGACGTTCTCCTCAGCCGGTGAGGTACAACAACTCGAGCAATTCGCCAACCAATATCCATGGTGCGGCATTGCCCATCAATTGTTGTTGGAAGCCTACCATTTAAACAACAACGAAAAAGAAGCCGGCGACTATGCCCCAATGGCCGCCATTTATGCGATAACCCGCCATTATCTCTACCAGCGTTTACAGCAAATAAAATCGCAAAAAAACGCCCTGCCTGTGAATTATCCGGAAAAGAAAACGACCGGGCCGCCGGAGTTAAAAACACCGGCGCCTATAAGAAAAGAGCCGGCCACTGTTCCTTCGGGTGAATATTTCAGCAGCGATGATTTGTCCCTCATCAATCCGGGAGATGACGTCATTGGCCGTTTTATAACCGAAAAACCGAAAATCAGTCCTCTCTCCAGTTCCCTGATGGGGGTAGAAAACACTTTCTTCCCCGCACAAACAGTATCGTATGCGCCCGAAGATATGGTTACCGAAACGCTGGCCAAAATATATGCCGACCAGGGGCTATACACGCGCGCTATCGACGTTTATGAAAAACTAAGTTTGCGGGAACCAAAAAAAAGTGCTTACTTTGCGCTCTTGATCCAAAATTTAAAAAACTTGAAATCTAAATGCTAAAAATATGAATACTATTGTAGCCGTATTGATTGTAATAGCCAGTATTTTACTCACGTTGGTGGTATTGGTGCAAAATTCCAAAGGGGGCGGGCTGGCCGCCAATTTCGCCGCCGGCAACCA
>JAIRMK010000118.1 GCA_031258755.1 Prevotellaceae bacterium | reverse complement strand
TTGCAGCATCAAAGTATAGCCGCCGTTTGGCGAATTTGTGCAAGTCGTTTGGTAAAAGATTTGTCTTGACTTGCCACTTGCAGATTATATTTTGTTTGCATCCGCATGAGCATATCCGCTTTTACCCCCAATGCGGCTTCAAACATCATGGCAGAAGTGGCAGAGAGCGAACGGCGTTCGTTGAGGATGTCATTAAAAGCGGTGTATGACATTCCCATTTGCACGGCAATTTTACGTTGTGATATTCCTCTGCACTCAATTTCTTCTTTCAGTAATTCGCCCGGATGCGTGGGTTTGTACCCAAAACCAAGATTTCCCATAATGTCTTTATTTATAATGGTTCGATAATTCTAAAATATTACATACGGTTACAACCGTTCCCGCTTCCACTTTGTGCGTGGTGAACTCAATACGATACTGCTCATTTACCCTAATGGACGAAACACCTTTCTTGTCGCCTTTCAAAACTTCGTAGTGAAAGGCGTTGATTTGGAATAAATCTTCGACGTTATCTGCGCTTTCGAGGGCTTCAATGCGAAGTTTGTACCTCTTTATTATTCCCGGTTGGAATCGGTGTTTTTTGTCCGATGTTTTTCCGTTGTAATAAAGTTCCGACAAGTATTCTTTTTCAAAAACAATATCCATATCAAATTGCTTGATAAGGCAAAGATAATGTTAATTTTTAACATACACAAAAAAAGTGTATTCTTCACACTGTCACACTGTTCTTAGCTCTTATCTCTTAGTTTTTACCTATTTTTTGTATCTTTGCGGAAAACAAAGGCAATGAAACAACGAATATATATGGATAATTGTTGCTTTAACCGTCCCTACGACGACCAATCCAGTCCTAAAATACGGTTTGAAGCACAGGCAAAATTGTTTATTCAGGGGTTAGTGCTTTGTAAAGAAATCGAATTGGTATGGTCGTACATATTGAAATTTGAAAACAGCAAAAACCTTTTCGTAGCGAAAAAGAATGCCATAGCACAATGGGAAGTTTTAAGCACAGTGTTTGTCGATGCATCAAACGAGATTGTTGCTCTTGCAGAAAGCATAGCCCAAACAGGTATTAAAACAAACGACGCATTACATTTGGCTTGTGCTATTGCTGCCGGCTGCAACTATTGTATAACGGTGGATAGCCGTATGCTGAAATATCGCGATAACCGTATTGTTATTTGCAATCCAATAACGTTTTTAAACCATTATTTTAATTATTATGAATAGTGCCGTGTTATTAGACAAAGGCATGAAATGCCTTACCAATGAATTAGGCTTACTGGAAGCCGAACAATTTATTTATACCTTGCTCAGCCAACCGTTTGATTATACGGAATGGCGTAAGAATAATTTATTCGGAGGCATGGGTGTCGCCGAGCTCAGTGCGGCAGCGGACAAGTATTGCAAAGAAAATCCTTCCCCCAGTCCGTCCGCAAAGATGAGCGTTAATTTAAATCCATAAAAATTTTACGGAAAATATATGACTACGAGTATGACTGTGGAAGACTATCTCAAAGAAGCCATTCGCGTGGCGGAAGAGAATATTGACAGTGCCGGCGGCGGTCCTTTCGGCGCCCTGATTGTGAAAGACGGCCAAATTATTGCCGAAGCCGCCAACACGGTGACCACCACCAACGACCCTACGGCACACGCCGAAGTGAACGCTATCCGGTTAGCCTGCCGGAAACTGCACACGTTCGACCTGTCGGGCTGCACCCTGTACGCCAGTTGTGAGCCTTGCCCCATGTGCCTTTCGGCCATCTACTGGGCACGCATCGACCGGATATACTACGCCGGCTCCCGCTACGACGCACAGGATGCCGGCTTCGACGACTCGTTTATTTATGAAGAATTGGAACGGCCAGTAGCCACACGCCGTGTGAAAATCATGCAACTATTGCCTGAAAAAGGAAAACTTCCCTTTGAACAATGGAAGAAAAGTATAACGAAAATTCCCTACTAAACCTTGATTTCTACTTCCACCCCGCTGGGCAGCTCTAATTTCATCAGGGCGTCAACCGTTTTAGGGGTTGAGCTGTAAATGTCGAGCAACCGGCAAAATGAATTCAGTTCAAACTGTTCGCGTGCTTTTTTGTTCACGAAAGTAGCACGGTTCACCGTGAAAATTTTCTTGTCGGTAGGAAGCGGAATAGGCCCACTCACCACGGCGCCCGTAGATTTCACTGTTTTTACAATCTTGTCGGCCGATTTATCAACCAGCATGTGATCGTATGATTTCAATTTAATTCTGATTTTTTGACTCATACCTGTTATTCGGTTAATTCGATAAATTCATAATTATTCGTGTAATTCGTATCTCTATTATTCATCCAGTTCTTCGTCTTTCTTCTTCCCGCCGGCCTTTTCTATGACTTCTTTGGCGAGGTTGGCCGGAAGTTCGGCATAATGCGAAAATTCCATTGTGCTGGTGGCGCGTCCCGACGACAGGGTACGCAACACCGTCACGTAACCGAATTGTTCCGAAAGCGGCACTTTGGCTTTTACGATCCGCGCATTGCCTTTTGAATCCATGTTCGTAATTTGTCCGCGGCGTTTGTTCAGGTCGCCAATCACGTCGCCCATATATTCTTCGGGCGTCACGACTTCCAGCGACATGATGGGCTCCATCAAAATCGGATGCGCTTTCGGCAACGCATGACGGAAAGCCGCTCGGGCGCATATTTCGAACGACAACGAGTCGGAGTCCACCGGGTGGAACGATCCGTCTTTCAGCACCACTTTCATGGAGGGCACTTCAAACCCGGCCAGTACGCCATTTGCCATAGCCGCCTTGAAGCCTTTTTCCACCGAAGGAATATATTCCCGCGGAATATTCCCGCCCTTCACTTCGTCCACAAATTGCAATCCGGTGACGCCTTCGTCGGCCGGCGAAATCTCCACAATAATGTCGGCGAACTTACCGCGACCGCCTGTTTGTTTCTTAAACACCTCGCGGTGATTTACCGTGCCGCGAATAGCTTCCTTGTAGTTCACCTGCGGCGCACCCTGGTTAATTTCCACGCCAAATTCACGACGAAGACGATCTACAATAATCTCCAGGTGCAACTCGCCCATACCACTAATCACCGTTTGACCGGTTTCATGGTCGCCGCGCACGGTAAAGGTAGGATCTTCTTCCGAAAGTTTTCCTAACGCAATGCCCAGTTTGTCGAGGTCTTTTTGTGTTTTCGGTTCCACCGCCAGGCCAATCACCGGATCGGGGAACGACATAGACTCTAATGTAATGATGTGCTTTTCGTCACATATCGTATCGCCGGTGCGCAGGTCTTTAAATCCCACGGCTGCGCAGATATCGCCGGCTTCCACAAATTCAATCGGGTTTTGTTTGTTGGAGTGCATCTGGTAGAGACGCGCCACGCGCTCTTTCTTGTCCGATCGCGTGTTGTACACGTAAGTGCCCGCATCCAACTTTCCCGAATAGGCGCGAACGAAAGCCAGCCGTCCCACAAACGGATCGGTGGCAATTTTAAACACCAGTCCGCAGAAGGGCTCTTTAATATCGGGCCTGCGCACTTCTTCCTTTTCCGTATCGGGATTTATTCCATGTACCTCCCCTTTATCCAAAGGCGACGGTAAATAGCGCATCACCGCATCCAACAGGAATTGTACGCCTTTATTTTTGAACGACGAGCCACAACATGCCGGCACTACCGCCATGTCAATAGTGGCTTTGCGCAACGTTTCAATAATCTCATCTTCCGTGATGGCGTCGGGATTGTCGAAAAATTTCTCCAACAACGTGTCGTTATATTCCGCGATGCCTTCTATCAATTTACCGCGCCATTCGGCCACTTCGGCCTTCATATTTTCGGGTATGTCTTTCTCCTGATAGTTCACCAACTCCTTACTCTCGCCATCAAAATAAATGGCTTTGTTGGCAATCAAATCTATAATTCCCTCAAACTTTTCTTCCGCACCGATGGGCAAACAAATAGGCAGGGCCTTGGCGCCCAGCTTTTCTTTCATCTCTTCAATCACGGCGAGGAAATCGGCGCCCACGCGGTCCATTTTATTGACGTATGCCAGTTTCGGCACGCGGTATTTGTCGGCTTGCCGCCACACGGTTTCCGATTGCGGCTGCACACGGCCTACGGCGCAGAATGTGGCCACCGTGCCGTCGAGCACGCGCAGTGAACGTTCTACCTCCACCGTAAAATCAACGTGCCCCGGTGTGTCGATAAGATTAATTTGATAAGTTTGTCCCCTGTAATTCCAAAAGGCGGTAGTAGCCGCAGAAGTGATGGTAATCCCACGTTCCTGCTCCTGCACCATCCAGTCCATCGTGGCGGCGCCTTCGTGCACTTCGCCGATTTTGTGTGTCTTTCCGGTGTAATACAAAATGCGCTCCGACGTCGTTGTTTTGCCTGCGTCGATATGCGCCATAATACCGATATTTCGGGTATATTTTAAGTCTCTCGCCATGTATTCCTCCTAAAACCTAAAGTGTGCAAAAGCCTTGTTGGCTTCGGCCATTCTGTGCATTTCCTCTTTCCGTTTGAATGCACCACCTTCTTCATTGTATGCCGCCAGGATTTCGGCGCTCAGTTTCTCGGCCATTGAACGGCCGCTACGCTTCCGGGCGAAAGCTATCATGTTTTTCATGCTCAATGAAATTTTCCGTTCGGGGCGCACCTCGGTAGGAACTTGGAAATTGGCGCCTCCCACGCGGCGGCTTTTCACTTCCAGCTGCGGCGTAACGTTTTCAAGCGCTTTTTTCCAAACTTCGAGAGGAGCCTTGTCAGAATCTTTCACCTTCTCGCCCACTAAATTAATGGCATCATAAAAAATGCCGTAGGCAATACTCTTCTTCCCCTCTAACATCAGGTTGTTCACAAACTGTGTAACAAGCACATCAGCGTACTTGGGATCGGGAAGTAGAATCCTCTTTTTAGGCTTTGTTTTTCTCATTTGTTAATATATCTATTTAAATTTATTTGCATTATTTTCCTGCTTTCGGACGTTTGGCGCCATACAGCGAACGGCTTTGCTTGCGGCCTTCAACCCCTGAGGTGTCAAGCGCACCGCGCAAAATGTGATAACGCACACCCGGCAAATCCTTTACCCGGCCGCCGCGCACGAGCACAATGGAGTGTTCCTGAAGATTATGTCCTTCACCCGGAATATACGCATTCACCTCTTTAAGGTTGGTGAGGCGCACACGGGCTACTTTGCGCATAGCCGAATTAGGCTTTTTAGGGGTGGTCGTATAGACACGCACACATACACCGCGGCGCTGCGGACAGGCATCCAAAGCGCGTGATTTGCTCTTTTCCACGATTTCTTCGCGGCCTTTACGAACAAGTTGTTGAATTGTTGGCATAATTTATTATTAATCTTTTATATTACATTATTTACGCTACACAAAGCGGGATGCAAAGATAG
>JAIRMK010000068.1 GCA_031258755.1 Prevotellaceae bacterium | reverse complement strand
TCTGGATGCGCCGGTGAGTGAATATGAATATCTGAACAGGGTAAAAACCATAGCGGCGAAAAATAAAATCGTTCGTTCGTTTATCGGTATGGGCTGGTACGGCACGGCCATATTACCTGTGGTGTTGCGCAATGTGTTTGAAAATCCGTCGTGGTACACCTCCTACACGCCTTATCAGGCCGAGATTTCGCAAGGGCGTTTGGAAGCGCTGTTGAATTTCCAGACCATGGTGTCGAGCCTCACCGGCTTTGCCGTGTCCAACTGTTCGTTGCTCGATGAGGCCACTGCTGCTGCCGAAGCCATGCGGATGATGTTTGAATTACGCTCGCGCGAGGCGGTGAAAGCCGGAAAAAATATATTGTTTGTGGATGAAAATATTTTTCCGCAAAATCTTGACGTGCTACTTACGCGCGCGGCTCCGCTGGGCATCGAAATAGTAAAAGGAAATTTTGACGAATATGTTTTCGACGAAAAATGTTTCGGCGCGGTGGTGCAGTATCCTGCGGCCAACGGCGCGGTACGCGACTATTCGTCGTTTTGCGCCAGTGCACATGCACATCAGGCACTGGTAACCGCCGTGTGTGATATATTGTCGCTTGTGCTGTTAAAAGAGCCTGCGGCGTGGGGCGCCGACATTGCCGTGGGGAGTACGCAGCGTTTTGGTATTCCGATGGGTTTCGGCGGGCCGGCGGCGGCCTGTTTTGCCGCCAAAGACGAATACAAACGCAGCATGCCCGGCCGCATTATCGGCGTGTCGGTTGACCGCTTGGGAAAGCCCGCATTGCGCATGGCTTTGCAAACGCGCGAACAGCATATCAAACGGGAAAGAGCGACCTCCAACATCTGCACGGCCACAGCCCTCTCGGCGGTAATGGCCGGCATGTTTGCCGTATATCATGGCGCGGGGGGGTTAAAGCGCATCGCCGCACATGCCCACAAATATGCCGTGATTATGGCAGAAAAACTGAAAGCGGCGGGATATAAACTGGCTTCGGAACATTTCTTCGACACCCTTGAAATACAAAATGTGTACGCAGAAACAATTCGCGAAAAAGCGTTGGCCAAAGGAATGAATTTCTTTTATCCTTCCGGACACAGCGTACGCATTAGCTTTGATGAGGTCACTACTTGCGAGGAAGCGCAGGCGATAATGGAAATTTTCGACTTGAAAACAGCGTGTACATGCGATGATTTTTCAAAAAGCCTTGTCGTACCGCGCCAGTCGGAAATTCTGACAGAGAAAATATTCCGCCTGTATCATTCCGAAACGGAGATGATGCGTTACATCAAGAAACTGGAACGGCGTGACATATCCCTTACCCAATCTGCAATTCCGCTGGGCTCCTGTACGATGAAACTGAATGCGGCGGTGGAAATGTTGCCGCTGAGCTGGCCTGAATTTTACAACATTCATCCTTATGCGCCGGCCGACCAGACGGAGGGATACCGGCAAATACTCAGGGAAGTGGAACATGATTTGGCCGTCATTACCGGCTTTGATGCGGTATCGCTGCAGCCTAATTCGGGCGCGGCCGGCGAATATACCGGCCTGATGCTCATCCGCGCCTGTCACAGGGCCAACGGCAATGCACACCGGAATGTGGCGCTTATTCCCACGTCGGCGCACGGCACCAATCCTGCCAGCGCGATGATGGCCGGCATGCATATTGTGCCGGTAAGTTGTGATGAAAACGGCAATATCAACGTGGACGAATTGCGCGAAAAAGCCATACAGCATAAGGATAACCTGGCCTGTGTCATGATTACGTATCCTTCTACGCACGGCGTGTTTGAAAGCCGCATCAAGGAAATGGTGGATGTTGTGCACGAAAACGGCGGGCTGGTGTTTATGGATGGCGCCAATATGAATGCGCAGGTGGGATTGACCAATCCCGGCGCTATCGGCGCGGACGTGTGTCATTTGAACTTGCACAAAACGTTCGCCATGCCGCATGGCGGCGGCGGGCCGGGCGTGGGGCCGGTGGCGGTGGCGAAACATTTAACGCCGTTTCTTCCTTCGCACAGTGTGGTGAAAACAAGCGGCGGGAAAGGAATTTCTGCGGTGTCGGCGGCGCCATACGGAAACGCGCTGCTGTGCCTCATCACGCATGCCTACATAAAACTGTTGGGCGCCGAAGGACTTAAACAGGCCACATCGCTGGCCATATTGAACGCCAATTACCTGTCGGCGCGGTTGCAGCCGCACTATACGACGCTTTTTACCGGCGAAGCCAGGCGGGTGGCGCATGAATGTATTATTGACCTGCGTCATTTCAAAAAAGAATATGGCATTGACGCTACCGATGTGGCGAAACGCCTGATGGATTTTGGGTTTCATGCCCCTACACTTTCTTTCCCCGTGCCTGAAACATTAATGATAGAACCTACCGAAAGCGAATCATTGGCCGAACTGGAACGCTTGATACAGGCGCTCGTCCACATCAAAGAAGAATGCGTGGCGGTTGCAGCCGGTAAATTCGACGCCACTGATAATCCGCTGAAAATGGCGCCCCATACGGCCGTTGAGGTTACTGCCGATGAATGGGCGCATTCCTATTCCCGCACGCAGGCCGCTTATCCGCTGGCATGGATAGCCGAAAATAAATTCTGGCCGCATGTGTCCCGCGTCGATAACGGCTATGGTGACCGTAACCTGGTTACTGCGGCGAATTAATTTACAAGATTTAAAAAATCAAAAATTCAAAAATTTATATAGTATGAAAATTCAAAATTACCTTCTTGTCCTTGCAATATTTGTTGTAACGGCTTGCCAAACCAAAAATAGAAATACTATAGAAAATGGAATTACGTACGCTACCATTGATGTAGAAGAAAATTATCCTTTATTAAATAATCCGGATAATCCCAACTACGAATTGAAGTTGTCATTTACCTATCCGGCAGCGTATGAGGATGAGAAAATGTTAGGGAAAATCCAAGCGCTGTTTCTTTCTTCCTTTTTTGATGAAACATACGCAAATTATGCGCCCGGAGAAGCCATGGCGCAGTATGTCGAAAACAAACAGCGTGATTACAAAGCGTTGGAAGATGAATTTAAGAAAAGAATGAAAAAAACGAAAAGTAGCTCTCTGGTTCGGTTCTTTCACCACGAAGCGATATCCGACACCGTGGTTTTTAACAAAGGAGGCTTAATCAGTTTCAGTGTATATACGGAAGACTACACCGGCGGTGCGCATCCTAATCATACGCTGACCAATCGTGTGATAGATGTGCAGCGTGGAACATTCCTCACGGAAAGTGAGTTGTTCGTGGAAGATTTTAAAGACAGGATGGCGCAAATTTTAGTAAAAAATCTTACGGCCCAACATGAATTGGATAATCCGAAACAATTGGAAGAGCTTGGGTTTTTCGACATTGGTAAAATCGTTCCGAATGGTAATTTTCTGCTCGATGAGAAAGGCGTCACTTATTCATTTAACGAATATGAAATTGCAGCGTATTCCGCAGGCACGATTAATGTGCATGTTACTTATGGTGAAATAAAACACCTCTTACGCAAGGAAAACCCCATAAGGCATGTAGCGAAATGAGGAAACCGGCGAAAACGTCAAAAAGAAAAAAGATGTGCTTATATTCCGATTTTTTTACTACCTTTGGCCGTTTAAATAGATGCAAATAAACCTATGATTAAAAATAATATCATGCGTAAGCGTTTTGCCCAATACCGGGAGCCTCAGCTAATACAGGCTAAAGGGCTTTATCCTTACTATCGGGCAATCGAATCGGAACAGGATACGGAAGTGTTGATAAATGGGAAGAAAGTATTGATGTTCGGTTCCAACAGCTATTTAGGATTGACAAGTCACCCGAAAGTGAAAGAAGCGGCAAAGGCCGCGATTGACAAGTATGGCACAGGTTGCGCGGGCTCGCGCTTCTTGAACGGCACACTTGATATTCATATCGAGCTCGAAGAAAAAATAGCAAGGTTTGTAGGCAAAGACGGCGCACTGGTTTACAGCACCGGCTTCCAGTCAAACCTCGGCGCCATCCCTACTGTTACCACACGTAACGATTATATTATCCTCGATGAGTTAAACCACGCTTCTATCATTGAAGGCGCGCGCCTGTCGTTCGCAAAAACGTTGAAGTTTAAACACAACGACATGCAATCACTCGAAAAAGTGTTGCAGCGCTGCGAGCCCGACGTGCTTAAACTTATCGTGGTGGACGGAATTTTCAGCATGGAAGGCGACATTGCCAACCTGCCTGAAATTGTGCGCCTGGCCAAACAGTATAACGCCAACATCATGGTTGACGACGCCCATTCACTGGGCGTCATCGGCGAACAGGGACGCGGCATTTCTTCCCATTTCGGATTGACCGATGACGTGGATATTATCATGGCCACGTTCAGCAAATCGTTAGCGTCTATTGGCGGATTTCTTGCAGCCGACAGGGACACCATCAATTTTATTAAGCACAATTCGCGCTCGCTGACTTTCAGCGCAAGCGCCACACCGTCTGCTACGGCAAGCGCTATGGCCGCACTTGAAATTATGCAAACCGAGCCGCAGCACATGGAACAGCTGTGGAAAAATACAAACTTCTGCCTGAAAGAATTTCGCAACATGGGCTTTGATACCGGTCACGCATGTACGCCTATCGTTCCATTGCTTATTCGCGATAATATGAAAACCTACTGCTTCACGAAAATGGCATTAGACGAAGGTGTGTTTGTAAACCCGGTGGTGTCGCCGGCGGTGCCTAATGATTCTACCTTGATACGTTTCTCCCTGATGGCTACCCACACGCAACAACAGCTTGATTTTGCACTGGAAAAAATGCGAAAAATCGCACGACAACTCGATATCATTAAGTAGATACGGTATGGTAAGCATCAAAGAGGTAAATACAAAAAAGGAACTGAAACAGTTTATCAAATTCCCCTTTGAGCTTTACAAAGGCCATAAATTATGGGTTCCGCCTTTGATGGCCGATGAAAAACGAACATTGAGGACAGACCTTAATCCCTCTTTTTCCGCCGGCTGTGAAGCCGCCTATTTCATGGCTTACAAAGACGGAAAAATCGCAGGACGTATTGCGGCCATCGTCAATCACCGCGCCAATGAGAAGTGGAAGAATAAAACCGCCCGTTTTGGCTGGATTGATTTTATTGACGACTATGACGTGTCGGGCGCATTGCTGGAAGCCGCAGAACAATGGAGCAAAAGCAAAGGAATGACCGCCGTTCATGGCCCCATGGGGTTTACCGATTTCGATATTGAGGGCATGCTGGTGGAAGGATTTGAACATCTGCCGCCGATTATCAGCCCCTATAACTATCCTTACTATCCGCAGCATCTCGAAAAACATGGATACGGCAAGGCGGTAGATTGGTTGCAGTACCGTTTTAACGCCTCGCAACCGGTACCCGAAAAAGTAAATCGCATCAATCAACTCATTGCACAGAAATATAACTTGCGTACGGTAATCTTCAGGAAGAAAAAAGAAATTATGCCGTATGCCTGTAAGTTTTTTGAAGCCATTAATGTGTCGTGGGAAAATATTTATGGATTTGTGCCGTTTACACCGGAACAAATAACGTATTACCTGAAATCGTTTTTTTCCTTTCTCCGTCCCGAATTAACCTGTTTCATTTTAGACGATAAGGATAATTTGGTCGGCTTTGGGCTCAGTATGCCCACGCTTTCCCGGGCATTTCAAAAAGCGAAAGGGAAACTTTTCCCTTTTGGATTTATACATATTCTAAAATCGCTGAATAAATATTCCGATATAGATTTATACGTCAATGGCGTGCTTCCCGAATGGCAACATCGCGGAATCCATTCGTTGTATTATGTGGCCATGAACGAATTGTATATTCAACATCATGTTAAAATAGCAATTTCCTCTTCACAGTTGGAAACCAATACCAATGCCTTAGGTATTTGGGAGAACTACGAAAAAGAATTGTTGTTTCGCACCCGCTGTTACATTAAGGAAAACATATAATTCATGCTGCGGATAAAAAAAATCTATCCCATCGAGTTGGTCACTTTTTATTATGCCGTGCTCACTGCCCTTTATATGCTGGTGTTGCCCGGCATGGTGGGTGATAAATTACTTCCTTTGCTGTCGGCACGCCTCATCATGCTTGCCGTGCTGTTTATCCTGCGGTGGCTGGACACAGAACAGTCTGCGCCGATAACCTCTATCCGTCAGATTTTACCGCTGGCTTTTATTCTTTACTGGTATCCCGAAACATATTACA
>JAIRMK010000039.1 GCA_031258755.1 Prevotellaceae bacterium | reverse complement strand
GAGCCGGCAGGTAACCGGAGAGGCTATTGCGCCCGCAACGGCGAATAATATTGTGCAGGACTTGACGTATGTGGCGGTGTTGAAAGATTACGGGCAAGACGTCTCTATTCCTCGTCCGGAGGGGTATGATTCTACTGTGTTTGCCTGCGCCTGTAAGAATGATATGTGTGTTACGCCGAAAGAGCCGGAGCGCCTGTGGGGCTTGCAGGAGATGATTACGTATGGCCGGTTGCCGAACCATAAATATATGATCAACTGGCCGGTTGAGGGCAATGATTATTATGTGAACCTGATAGAAATGACGCCAGAAGAACGGAATGCGGCTTTGCAGGAGGCTAAGCAGTTTACTTTAAAATTTCTTTACTTTATACAGCATGAATTAGGATTGAACACCCTGGGGCTGGCCGATGATGAATATCCGACCGCCGACCGGTTGCCGTTTATTCCCTACTACCGCGAATCGCGGCGGATAGTGGGAAAAGTGCGCTTCACGCTTCCGTATATCACCAACCCCTACACGCAGGAATGGCCGCTTTACCGCACCAACATTGCGGTGGGCGATTATCCGGTGGATCACCATCATGCCCGTTACGAGGGAAGCGAGGCGTTACCGAACCTGTATTTTTCTCCCATTCCTTCGTACGGCCTGCCGCTCGGCACGCTAATTCCCCAAGAAGTGAAAGGGCTGATTGTAGCGGAAAAATCCATCTCGGTGTCGAATATTGTGAACGGCACTACCCGCCTGCAACCGGTGGTGCTGCAAATCGGACAGGCGGCGGGAGCGCTGGCGGCGCTTGCCGTTCAGCAACACGTGGATGTGGAACAGGTAAGCGTCAGGGCGGTGCAGCAAGCGCTCCTCGCCGCCAACGGCTACCTGATGCCTTACCGCGATGTGCCGGTGACGCATCCTCTATTTAAGGTGTATCAGCGGACAGGTGCAACCGGTATATTAAAAGGTGTGGGAAAAACGGTTGGATGGTCAAATCAGATGTGGCTGCGAAGCGACACGCTTTTGTTATCGTCGGAAATAGAAGGGTTGAAAGAGGTATATCCGTATGTTTCGTTGCAGCATCTGCCCCGTGTAATTACTACAAAAGAGGCGCTGGCGTTGATAAGCGACATCGCGGCGCAGGAACAAATCGTTTTTGATGAGGAAACAGGCATGTTGGCGGAAAACATATATGCCAAATACGGATGGGGGGATGTAAAACTTAATTCGCCAATGCAGCGGGGTGCATTTGCAGCATTGGTCGATGAGCTCTTAGATCCTTTCAACAGAAAAGAAATAGACTTGTTTGGAAATTTTAAATAAAAATGATGATACATACAAATAAACGCAGGGAATTTTTAAAGACCGCAGCCTTGGCGGGCGCTTCGGCGCTGACACTGCCGGTGCTGTCGGGATGCGCCGGAGGAAACAATGACACGGCCGGCGGCAAGTCTGCGGACAATGTGGCTGCTCCGGCGCTTCTTGTGCCCAAGAACAGCGGGCTGTCGATTACCGGCACGTTTCTGGATGAAATTTCACACGACATTCCGCATCAGAATTGGGGCGAAAAGGAGTGGGACAGGGATTTCCAATATATGAAAGCGATTGGGATTGACACGGTGATTATGATTCGTTCGGGCTACCGGAAGTTTATTACCTATCCGTCGAAATACCTTATCAAACAAGGCTGCTACATGCCGTCGATGGACTTGGTGGACATGTATTTGCGGTTGGCAGACAAGTATGGGATGAAATTTTACTTCGGCCTCTACGACTCCGGTAAATATTGGGATACCGGCGATTTGACGTTTGAAATAGCACACAATAAATACGTCATCGACGAAGTGTGGGCTACGTATGGCCACTACACGAGTTTCGGCGGGTGGTATATCAGCGGCGAAATCAGCCGGAAAACAAAAGGGGTGATTAATGCGTTCCGCGCCATGGGCAAGCAATGCAAAGACGTGTCGGGCGGCCTGCCGACTTTTATCTCGCCGTGGATTGACGGAAAGAAGGCCGTCATGGCGGCAGCGGGGCAACTGACCAGGCAAGATGCGGTGTCGGTGCGTGAACACGAGAAGGAGTGGGGCGAAATATTCGACGGCATCAAAGGAGCGGTGGATGCGTGCGCCTTTCAGGATGGGCACATCGACTACGACGAGCTCGACGCTTTTTTCGAGGTCAATAAGAAATTGGCCGACCGCTACGGATTGCAATGCTGGACAAATGCGGAAACGTTCGACCGCGACATGCCGATAAAGTTTTTGCCGATAAAATTTGACAAGCTGCGTATGAAGTTAGAAGCGGCCAAACGCAACGGGTACGACAAGGCGATTACATTTGAGTTTTCGCATTTCATGAGCCCGCAGTCGGCCTACTTGCAAGCAGGGCATTTGTATGACCGGTACAAAGAATATTTTTTAACAGATAATAGAACATAGATTTTTAGATGATAGATACTTATTCTTTAACGCTTGTTACGCTTTACACTTAACTCTTTACTTTTAAATTATGAAAGAAGTTAATTTACGGTATATTGGTTTTTTGTCGGTGGTAGCGGCACTGGGCGGGTTCCTGTTCGGATACGATACGGCAGTGATTTCGGGAACGATTTCGCAAGTGTCTGCGCAGTTTGGTTTAGACGCCATTGCACAAGGCTGGTATGTGGGTTGCGCCCTCGTCGGGTCTATTCTGGGCGTGGCGATGGCCGGGTGGTTGAGCGACAGGTTCGGGCGGAAGAAAGTGATGGTTTTGTCGGCGGTGCTGTTCTCCGTGTCGGCCATCGGTTGTGCCATAAGCGCCGACACCGGTGAATTGGTATTTTACCGTATTGTCGGCGGCGTGGGCATCGGCGTGGTGTCGATTGTGTCGCCGCTGTATATTTCCGAAGTGTCGGCGGCGCAGTATCGCGGGCGCATGGTAACGCTGTACCAGTTGGCCATTACCATTGGTTTTCTTGGCGCCTATCTCGTGAATTTCGGGTTGTTGAATTTTTCTTCCGGCGATGCGGAACGTTTTACCTCGCCCACATTGTACAAAATATTTTGCGCCGAATCATGGCGGGGCATGTTGGGCATAGAGACGTTGCCCGCCCTGCTGTTTTTCGTTACCATATTTTTTATTCCGGAAAGTCCGCGATGGCTGATTTTGAAACGGCATGACGCGAAAGCGAAGCAAACGTTGCTGCGCGTGTTTCGCACAGAAACGGCAGCCGACCGCCAGTTAAACGAAACAAAAACCGCGGTGCAAAACGAAACGCGGTCGGAATGGAAAACACTTCTCAAACCGGGCATACGGAAAGCGGTATGGATAGGCGCGGCCATTGCCATATTGGGACAATTTATGGGCGTGAATGCCGTGTTATATTACGGGCCGACCATTTTTGAAGACAACGGACTGTCGGGCGGCGACTCATTGTTTTATCAGGTGATGGTGGG
>JAIRMK010000204.1 GCA_031258755.1 Prevotellaceae bacterium | reverse complement strand
CCGGACATGCCCACAATACCGAACTGCTGTTGCAGGAAGCACAGCAACAGTCCGCCGAGCACCCCGCACACCACGCCACACAGCGAAATCATCCAGCCTTCCAGTAAGAACACCGACCGGACAAGTATAAGGCGCGCGCCCAGACAGCGCAAGGTGTCAATGTCGTCCCGCTTCTCCATGATAAGCATCGCCAGAGACGCCAACACATTACACGAAATAATAATAATGATAAAAAGGAGAATTGTGTAAATGATGGCTTTCTCCGTCTTCATCATGGCATAGATGGCCTCATTTTGCTGGTAGCGGTCTTTGACTTCAAAGCCGTCTCCCAGGGCGTTTCGCAGCTTTCCGGCCATAACGCCTGCATCCGCTTCTGCCTGCAGGTGCACTTCAATGGCACTCACGGCATCAGTGTAATCCGCCAGGCGCCGGACAAACGCAATAGGCACGAACACATATTTGCTGTCGAACGCCTGCTCCACCGCAAACACGCCTACCGGATACAGGTAGTCGCTATTCAACGATGCGGCAGGGTTTACTAAGGATATGCGTTCCTTGCGACGCGGCAAATATACTTTTAACGGGTCAATAAAATGAATGCCTATCCGCAACTTATTGACGATGGCGCGGCCAACTACGGCCTGTTCTATTTCGCCGTGATACAGTTCAAATTCGCCGCTCACCATTTTGTCCCGAAGCGGGGTGACGGCTTCATAGGTGCTGTCCACGCCTTTCAGGGTTACGATATCCTGCTTGTCGCGATATTCCAGCAGCACGTTCTCTTCCAGCACTTCCGACCACGAAGCAATGCCGGGCAGGGTTTTGAGGGAATCGAACGCCGGCGTGCAGGGCGAAAATGTCTTCCCTTCGGCAGGCGTGATGCGCAAATCGGCGTCGAACGTGTGGTAGAGCGACTCCACCAATCCGTCGAACCCGTTGTACACCGACAGCACCACCACCAGCGCCAACGTACCCACCGCAAGCCCCGCCACACTAATCATCGAAATAATGTTGATGACGTTGTGCGACTTCCCGGCGAACAGGTACCGCCAGGCAATGAGGAGTGATAGGGGTTTATTCACGGGAAACCGGTATAAAATTTATGTTACTTCTTAAGTAATTCGTCGATGCGCGACACGTAGTCGAGGGAGTCGTCCACAAAAAACGACAGCTCGGGCACGATGCGCATCTGTTTGGCCACGCGCCTGCCCAGCTCCCCCCGAATGGCGCGGTTGTGCTGCGCCACCGTGTTCATCACTTCCGGCGTTTTGGCCGACGGGAATATGCTCAGGTGCACCCGCGCCAGCCCCAGGTCGGGGCTCATCCGTACGCCGGTAACCGTTACCATGGCGCCGCCGTAAACGGCCATGCCCTGCTGCCTGATAATGTCGGCCAGGTCTTTCTGTAATTGCTTTCCTACTTTCTGCTGACGTGTGCTTTCCTGTTCCATGGCAAAATATTTTGTGTACAAAGGTAGTAATTTCTTATCTTTGCAAAAAATATAACTGTCTTATGAAAGAAATTGTCCTTAGCGGCATACGTTCCACCGGCCACCTTCACCTGGGTAACTACTTCGGCGCACTGCGCAATTTCATCACCATGCAGGCCGAACACCGGTGTTATTTCTTTATCGCCGACCTGCACTCGCTCACCACTCACCCCAAACCCGACGATTTCCACGGCAACGTGCACCGCGTACTTACCGAATACCTGGCCGCAGGATTAGACCCGGAAATGGCGACTATCTTCGTGCAGAGCGATATTCCCGAAGTGGCGGAACTATACGTGCTGCTAAACATGATTGCCTACAAGGGCGAACTGGAACGCACCACGTCGTTCAAAGACAAGGTGCGCAAACAGGAGGACAACGTGAACGCAGGTCTTCTCACTTACCCGGTGCTCATGGCTGCCGACATCCTCATACACCGCCCGGCGAAAGTGCCCGTGGGCAAAGACCAGGAACAGCATCTGGAAATTACGCGCACGCTGGCGCGCCGCTTCAACCGTCTATACAACATGGACGTTTTCCCCGAGCCCACGGCGTTTAACTTCGGCAGTGAACTGGTCAAAATACCCGGCCTGGACGGCACGGGGAAGATGGGCAAAAGCGAAGGCAACGGCATCTTCCTCGCCGACGACGAAAAAACCATCCACAGGAAAGTGATGCGCGCCGTAACCGACAGCGGCCCCACGGCGCCCCACAGCGAGATGCCCGACCCTATAAAGAATATCTTCACACTCCTGCAAGTGGTGTCCACGCCCGAGGTGGTGGCGCATTTCCGCGCGGCCTACGACGCCTGCACCATTCGCTACGGCGACCTGAAAAAGCAACTGGCCGAAGACATCTGCAAGGTTACCCTGCCCATTCGTGCGCGCATCCAGGAAATCGGCGCCGACGCCGGCTACCTGCAAAGAGTAACGCAACGCGGCGCGGCACAAGCCCGCGAGAGTGCCCAAGCCACCCTGAAGGAAGTCCGCAGGGCCGTGGGGATAAAAGGGTTTTGAGTTTTGTAGAAAAAATTAACACCTCGACAGCAATTTTATTTATTGTTTTTTGTGTCCATTGCCATGTTTATTGTGCACCAAATTGATTTATATAAACAGTTGAACATCAAAATAGCGCATCTTATATAACTCAAAATTATCTTAATTTTATAACTCTTGGTCACTTTTTTTATTACTATTTTGAGTTATAAAATAACGCGACCATTTCCTCTCTCCTTTTCTTGTTACCTGATTATCTTTAACCATTTGTTCTAAACATCTAAAAATCCGAATACGAGGTATTTCTTTTCCAATACGCTCCTGCGTTGCACTAATAGCACTATTCGGATAAATCAACAAATCTTGATATATCAATTCCTTTAATCTATGGCTCTCAATTCGTTTAAGATTTGTGCTACCTTTAAATTTTGTTGCCTGAAGAATTTTCGGATTTATAAAATAATTTGTCCCTTTGGTTTGTCCACGAGAAAGGACAATTTTTAATTCCTGAAGCCGCCCAAGCCAACTTCTAATTTTTTGTTCATCGGGTAATTCCAATAATCTTGAAAACTCCACGGCAGAAAGACTATTTTGCTGAATGATTAATCCCAAACAAATTGTTTCCTTTTGATTAAGATGATACTCATCGTTTACCCGGTTAAGAAATGAAATAATTTCGGGTTTGGCAATCCGTTTTCGAATGACAATCTTTACGCTATCTTCCTCCATAATAGTTTCCGGGATTTGTTTGCCGTTAGAAAGCAATATTTCATAAACTTTATCGTAACCGGAACCTTCGCGTTCCATCAACATCAAATCATAAAAAATTTGCGCCAATTTTTCATTTCGTCTTACGGATTTGTGCAAAATATTTTGTGGCGTTACCCCAATCGGTAAAAGACCGGGATTACAAATTTCCAGTCTGTCAGGATAAAGATTGATAAAAATATCGCCTCGTGTGGTATAGGGGCGATGAACCAGCGCATTAGTAAGTATTTCTCTTATCACGTCTTCTTCATAATTGGGCACAAATTTTCTGAACAGACCATCCGAAACTTCAACCCCTTCTTTCCAATCTGGAATTTGTGTCCATACCGCTTCCAGTAATTCTGCGGGATTACGAGAATAATCATCCCAAAGTATTCTATTAATCCGAGTGCCATTTTCGTCATATTTAAGAAATTGAATAACGGGAGAATACGACAGCTTTGCCCGGACTGTTCGTTTACCCACCCATAGTACACCCAAATTGGTCAGATAATCACCATCGCTCATCAGGTAATGTTCTAATAATTCTTCTGTCGTTTTTGCTTTTATAAAAGAAGATACCCTTTCTGATTTTTTTATGGATGAAACAAAGTCTTCTAACTTTTGAGTATCTATATCGCTTTTGGGCACACTTTTAACTTGCCTGGTTTCCCACACAAAGGATGGTTTGTCGGTAAACAAACGTGAAAGCTCATCAGGCAAAAGCGGCACCGTCGTATCCGATGAGCGATAATAATACTTGCCATCGGTAGTTGAAGCAATCGTGGACGAACTGTGTAACACTTTCAACCTGATGTATTCTCCGCCATTCGCGGATTTTTCTATCTCAGGCACTACACCTACATTAACAGTCAGTTCGGATATTCTTTTTTGAATCCGTGCCGGTAAATCTTCCGGAATTCGTTGATTTGCATCCGGCACATCGGCACTATCTTCTATCCCAATATTAATGATACCTCCTCGAACGTTAGCAAATCCGACGCAATCTTTCGCCAATTCATCCCAATTAGCGGTTTTGCCGGTAATAATTTTCAATGACTTTTTATCGCAATTTTGATTTTCTCTCATTGTTTGTAAGTTGACGCCTCTTTAATTTTTTAATGCTATCTTAACCTGTCCTGAACTTCCCGGAACAAATATAGATGAATTTTTTCATTAAATGCATTTACTTCATGAACATAAATACAATATCCCCCTACCCCCTCGGATAGATTGCATTGGGGAGGTAGTCGAGGGTGTGCGCGTCGCCGCTGAACACCACCGACACCACATCGAGCTGCACCTCCATGGTAAGGTTGTGTCGCAAGACGTAGGCATGGGTCGCCGCAATCAGGCGACGCTGCTTCTGCCGGTCAATCGACTGGT
>JAIRMK010000155.1 GCA_031258755.1 Prevotellaceae bacterium | reverse complement strand
CCCGATTTGAATGTGGACGAGTCTGGGGGCGGTCATGAGGGACGTCATAAAGGACGAAAAGAAGAATTTGGCCGCAGCAACCGGCAGCATCCTGACAGCGAGGCCGGCTACACCCGCCTGTTTTTCAATACAGGCCGCATGGAGCGGGTGGAGCCTCCCCACATTATCCAACTTATTCATAAAGGCGCCGGCAAGCACGGTATCGACGTAGGCCGCATTGATATTTACGATGGGTTCACCTACGTGAACGTCGACGCCCGCTACACCGACGACATATTAGACAACCTGAACGGCTTGAATTTCCGCGGCCGCACCCTGCGGGTTGATGTAGCCACGCCGCGTGGCGGTAATGAATTTCGTAAAAAAAAACGTACCGCTGTGAAAAAGGAAAAATCTTTCAAAAAGAAAAAGCATGGGTTTGAGGGAAAGCCGAAGAAGAAACGGCGGTAAACGCAAGCACTTTCCATCTTTTTACATGTCTTCGATGCAAATTTTATAATCGAATTTGCTTTGAATTTATGCAAAAAAATACTACTTTTGCTTTTATCAATATGAACGATTATCAATATGTGGAAAAATTGACGCAAGACGATCACGAAGCATTTCGGTGGTTATTTATGCACTATTATCCCAAATTGAAAATTTTCATTGCAGGTCTTGTGAAATCCGAAGCTATAGCCGAAGAACTGTCGCAGGACATCTTTGCTAAAATTTGGGAAAAACGAAAGACACTCACAGCCGTACAATCGTTTAACGCCTATATTTATCGCATGGCTAAAAATGCGGTGCTGAACTATTTTCAACATGAATATATAAAAGAAAGATACGCCGGGCAACTTTCATCCGACAATGCCACCTCGGCCGAAGAACTGTTCCAGGCGAAAGAAACGGAATTGCTCATACAATTGACCGTAGCAAAAATGCCCACGCAACGAAAAAAAATTTTTGAATTGAGCCGGAGATCTCAATTAAAAAATGAAGAAATTGCCCAAAAACTGCATCTTTCAAAGAAAACCGTGGAAAATCATTTAAACCTCGCACTGAAAGAGATACGAAAAGCACTTAAGAATTTCTTTACAATTTTTTAATTTTTCTTGGGGGTAACAGGCCGTTCGATTGTCTTATACATAAAAACCGGAAGTATGTCAAAGACACGTCGAATATTGCAACGTTATTTTAACCGTTATACCTGTTCAAAAGTTATCCGTAATAATTTTTTGGATTGGTTTGTCAATCATCGGCATATTGACGAAAGGGATCTTGCTTTATGGGAGTTGTGGGACAATTTGGAAGTAGCGCCGCAACAAACAACGGAACGGTCGTTTAGTCAGGTGGAACGCCTGATTTCAATGCGCAATAAATCATTCCACACTGTTCCATTCCTGCAAAAAATCAGAAGAATTGCTGCAGCATTGCTGTTGCCGCTGGTTTCGGCCAGCGCTGTTTATTTTTATACCAAGCATACCAATAACACTGTAGCCGGCAGTGAGTTGATGGAATGTTTTGTTCCCAATGGAAAAATACAAATGGTAACGCTGCCCGACTCGTCACAAGTGTTGTTAAATGCCGGCACGGTGCTTATTTATCCTTCGTCGTTCAGCACCCATACACGTACCGTTTATTTAAATGGAGAGGCCTGCTTTACCGTGTCCCGCGATAAAAATAAACCGTTTATCGTAAAAACAATCGACATGGATATTGAAGTATTGGGAACGGTTTTCGATGTTTCGTCTTATGCCGACAGTGAACAGGCCCTGGCCACATTGAAGAGCGGACGCGTGAATGTACATTTAAAAAACGAACTGTCAACATCCGTGATATTGGAGCCGCGCGAACAAATTTCATATAACCGGGCATCGGGCGAGGTGAAAGTAACACGGCAAGTCAATGTGGAAAATGTCTTTGCGTGGAAAGACGGCCACCTGGTTATTCAAGGCATGTCGATGAACGAAATTGTCAATACGATAGAACGGCGCTATGGTGTAACCATCTATCTTAATGCCAATAAATATGAAAAAGAACGGATAACCGCTAAATTCATGCATGGAGAAACCGTCTATGAATTTTTGTCGGTGTTGCAGCAATTGATACCCGGTTTGAAATATAAAACAGCAGATGGTAAAATATACATTTACTAATATTAAAAAAATAATTCCTTTAACTTTTAACAAAAACTTTCTCTGCCTATGAACAAAAAGAATCGGAGAGTAGTTAGGTAAGCATACTCCCCGATTTGAAATCAATGAAACTTTTTTCTTTTAGCACAGTAAAAAGAGTATTCACTAAAATCAATCACAAAATTATGCAAATAATTACTTTTTTCAATGCAGAAAAGAATTATTTGATAGAAAAAGCAGGATTAATTATTTGTCTGCTATTGCTATCTTTTAGTCTTTTCGCTCAAAATCAAAACATTAAAATAACTCTTTCTCAAAAGCCAATGAGCATTTCATCGGCTTTTGAGGAAATCGAAAAACAAACACAATTAAGCATTGCGTATAATGAATCAAAAATCAATGTAAATCAAATTATTACGGTTGACGTAGTCAATAAAACACTTTCTGAAGCCATGACGGCTATTTTACGCGGAACGGAGACTTCGTTCAACATTCAAGGTAACCAAATTATACTTGTGTCTGTTGCCCCGCGTCAATATGCCGGTATGGTTACAGACCGAAACGGTGAGCCGCTTATCGGTGCAAGTGTGGTAGTAAAAGGAACAAACAAAGCCGTTATGGCCGATCCGGAAGGTAAATTCACCTTAAATGGCACACCTGGAAGCGTGCTGGTTATTTCATTTATCGGCTACAACACGAAGGAGATAACCCTGGGCAATGACACGGGCTACAATGTGGTGCTTGATGAGACGGCTACTTCCTTAGATGAGGTAGTGGTAACGGCTCTTGGCATCAAACGTTCGGAAAAGGCGTTGAGCTATAATGTGCAAAAAGTATCCAATGAGGAACTTACGACGGTAAAAAGCGCCAACTTCATGAACGCGTTGGCCGGTAAAGCAGCCGGTGTAACCATCAATAGTAGCGCTGCCGGTCCTGGCGCTGCGGTGAAAGTAGTGATGCGTGGTGCCAAATCCCTATCTAAAAACAACAACGCCTTGTATGTGGTGGATGGTATTCCCATGTATAATTCCAATTATGGTAACAGTACCGATGCGGGGCTTTTTTCTGCCCAACCCGGAAGTGAAGGTGCCGCCGACATCAATCCTGATGATATAGAAAGCATATCGTTGCTTACCGGACCTTCTGCCGCAGCGCTTTATGGCTACGAGGGCGCCAATGGGGTGGTGCTCATTACCACCAAGAAAGGACGGGCAGATAAAACCATAGTAATTGTGGGCAATACCAGTACATTCTCTTCGCCGCTATTGATGCCCAAGTTCCAAAATAGCTACGGCAATGTGCCCGGAGAAGTTACCAGTTGGGGCGACCGACAAGCGAATTTCAATTATGATCCTGCCAAGTTTTTCAATACCGGTACGAACATCACCAATTCCGTTTCATTGGCTACCGGCAACGACAAAAGCCAGACGTACTTGTCGGCTGCAGCCACCAATGCCGCAGGCATCTTGCAGAATAACGACTACAACAGATACAATTTCTCATTCCGCAATACCACGTCTTTCCTGGATAACAAATTGGAACTGGATGTCAGTGCTAATTTTATCATTCAGGAAGATAAAAACATGGTTTCACAGGGTCAGTATTTCAACCCGTTGCCTGCGCTGTATCTTTTCCCGCGTGGCGAAGATTTCACTGATGTACGCTCATTCGAACGCTACGACGACCTTTTGGGTGTAAATACGCAGTTTTGGACATACGGGGATCAGGGACTTTCCATACAAAACCCCTATTGGATTATGCATCGTATGAACAAGAAATCGAACAAAAGACGGTATAAATTGGCATCCGGGTTGCAATATAATATTACCGACTGGATGAATATACTTGGTCGTATTAACATCGATAATTCTATTTACCGTAACACTGAAAAACGGAATGCCGGCACATTACCTACTTTTGCCGGAACCAAAGGGTACTTCAAATTAGAAAATCGGGAAGAGCGGCAAACTTACGGAGATGTTTTGCTGAACATTAATAAAGTGCTCGGTGATTTCAGTGTAAATATCAATGTGGGCGCCTCTATTAAAGATCTTCGTACAACCAATAATTATACATTGGGGAACCTCGATAAGATCACCAATCTTTTTACGATAGAAAACCTGAGCCGTACCAACGGATTTAAGACAGATCAGGGCGAGCTGACCCATCAGTCACAATCAATTTTTGCCAATGCTGAAATAGGCTACAATGGTATGCTTTACCTCACTCTTACCGGCCGTAACGACTGGGATTCGGCGCTGGCCTTTTCGGAATCGGGTGATAAATCGTTTTTCTATCCGTCGATTGGACTTTCGGGTATCATCAGTGAGATGATTAAGTTACCCGACTGGTTTTCACTCCTGAAAGCGCGTTTGTCGTACACTTCTGTGGGCTCTGCTTACGATCCTTATATCACACGGGAAATCTATGAATATGACGACCAGACAAACCAATACAATACTCGCCCACTGTATCCCAACAGAAACCTGAAGCCGGAATTAACAAATTCGTGGGAAGTCGGCGTTAATATGCGTTTCTTTAACGGCAACATTAACTTGGATGCTACCTACTATCATTCTAATACGTTGAACCAAACATTCATTGCCACACTCCCCGCTACCACAGGTTATACCGGTGTATATGTGCAAGGTGGTAACGTACAAAATTCCGGCGTTGAACTGTCCCTTGGGTATAGCAACAAATGGGGCGATTTTGCATGGGCGAGTAATTTTGTGTACAGTTATAATGAGAATGTAGTGAAAGAATTAGTTAACGGAATTACAAATCCGGTAACAGGCGAATCAATTCAAATGCCCTATATAGATAAAGCCACGCTGGGTAGCACCGGTTCTCCGATTGTACGACTGACCGAAGGTGGTACCATGGGCGACATTTATGTAAACCGCGATTGGAAACGTGACGATAACGGCTACATTTACCTTGACCCGGTGACTTATCTCCCCTCCATGGTTAATGCGGAATATAAAAAAATAGGCTCATTACTTCCGAAAGCACATGCCAGTTGGAAGAATTCATTCTCATATAAGGGCGTAACCCTGAACGTATTATTCTCCGGGCGCTTTGGCGGATTGGTAATTTCCAATACACAGGCTATTTTAGATCGTTACGGCGTATCGGAATCCAGTGCTGCCATGCGTGAAGCAGGAAACATACTGATAAACGGGAAGGAAGTACAGGCCAAAGACTATCTTAACATAGTAGCTGCCGGCACAGGACAAGGTGGATACTATGTATATGAAGCGACAAACATTCGCCTGGCGGAAGTCAGTATTGAATATACCATCCCGAAAAGATGGGTTGCTAACGTTGCTGATATTACCGTAGGACTTGTAGGGAACAATCTCGCAATGATTTATTGCAAGGCGCCATTCGACCCGGAACTGGTGGCTTCGGCAACCAATACGTTCTACACAGGGGTAGATTATTTCATGCAGCCCAGTTTGCGGAATATTGGTTTCAGTATTAAATTACAATTCTAAAATTATACTTAATTATGAAACAACGATATAATCTCAAAGCACTATTGATGATGACCGGCATCTGTGCAGGCGTTTTAATAACTTCGTGTACTGAAAATTTTGAGTACTATAACACGCATGCCACCAACCCGAGTCCAAATGATATGACGGTAGCGGAAAAAGTAGGAACGCTTTTCCCGGGAATACTTTACCTGATGCATAATTCTCAGGAAAACGACAACCAAATGATTGAACAAATGGTAGGCAACCAATATGGCGGATATATGTCTACTACAAACAACTGGCAAGGCACCAATTTCGGTACCTTTAACCCCCCTGCCGACTGGATAAAATATCCATTCAATAAGCTTTTCGCCGGATTTTACGCCAATTATTTAAAAATAAGGGAAATTACCGGAGGAAAAGGGTATATTTATGCGTGGGCGAATATTATACGTGTAGCAGTAATGCTGCGTGTAACCGATACTTATGGCCCTATACCTTACTCTAAAACGGGCGAAGGAAAACTAATGGTAGAATATGATGATGTGCAAACCATTTACCACAATATGATTGACGATTTAAACAATAGTATTCTCGCACTGTCCGCATTTGTGGCCGAAAGTCAAGGAAAGGCCAACCCTATGGCGGAATACGACCTTGTTTACAATGGCGACTTCGGTAAATGGGTAAAATTTGCCAATTCCCTAAAGTTGCGCATGGCTGTTCGTATAGCTGTAGTTGATGAAGACTATGCGAAGACGATAATGGCTGAAGCCATTGCCGGAGGGCCTGTGGAGTCCAACGCCGACAACGCTTTTCTGCCAACTACCGATAATCCGTACCACAAAGCGGCATTCGACTGGGGTGATCTTGCTGTTAACGCCACACTCTCTGCATACATGAATGGATGGAACGACCCGCGCAAGAATGTTTATATGACCAAAACAGTAGATGATAATTATCGGGGTGTGAGGATGGGTATTAATAAGATTGATAAAAACATATACGGATCAAACTTGTATTCAAAGCCGAATTTTGCGGTCAATTCGCCGCTTCTGGTTTATTGTGCAGCCGAAACGTATTTTCTGAAAGCGGAAGCCGCCTTGAGAGGATGGATTGCTGGTGGTGAGGATCAGGCGAAAACTTTTTATGAACAAGGTATCCTGATCTCTATGGAGCAGCATGGGGTGTCGGCTGGAAACTACACTACAGTTACCTCTAACCCTCAAGCTTATAGTGACCCTACTTCTAATATGGGTTTCAACCTTACTTTTAATACGAATGGTGGCGCTGTTACAGTATCATGGAGCAGTGGAACTTCTACGGCTAATAGACTGGAAAAGATTATTACACAGAAATGGCTTGCTAACTATCCGTTAGGGTTCGAAGCATGGAATGACTTTCGCCGTACGAATTATCCACGTATCATTCCTGCTGTTCATAATCTGAGTTCTGCCAGTACAGGTGGTGCAGTGAATAATCCTTCCAGCATTAATCCTAATAGTACAAAGAGCTCCACAGCTATTCGAATGGTACGCCGTTTACCCTATCCGGTGTCTGAGTATGACGGAAACACTGCAAACGTAGAGGCCGCTGTATCGACATTACTTGGAGGTCCGGATCTGCTTTCAACCAATCTTTGGTGGGCAAAGAAACCGTAATACAATTTTCAAAAACATGACATTATGAAAAGAAAAATTTTAAAAATATCATTATCGTTTGCTTTGGCCGGATGCGCTTTCCTTACGGGATGCAGCGACTGGACAGAAGTAGCATCCATAGGCTTCAATGACGTAGACCTGAATGCATCGAACAAAACCGACGAATATTACGCTGCCCTGCGGGAATGGAAAAATACGCCGGGATTGCCGCAAACATTCGTGTGGTTTGATAATTGGAGTGGCGTCTCCCCCACCGGTGAAAACAGTTTGAGGGGATTACCGGATTCGGTGACTATTGCTTCTAATTGGGGCGGTCACCCGAAATTCGACTTGTCGCCGGAGCGGAAAGCCGACATGAAATATGTACAGGAAGTAAAAGGAACCAAAGTGGTGGTTACCCTCTTCTCAGCAAGAATAGGCGATGATGTGCCCCATCAAGATGTATTCGATGTGCCGGCTAACAGCTATGATCTAAACCTTATACGTCCGGCTATTCGTGCCTATGCCGAGGCAATATATGACCAAGTTGTGGCATCGGGCTATGATGGCTTCGACTGGGACTATGAACCGATGGGCGGTGGTGATGCCACTGCTTATCTATGGCGAAACACGGTACAACGGACACTCTTTGTAGAAGAACTGAGTTACTGGTTCGGCAAAGGAGCTACAGACCCCACCCGCGACCGTGGCGACCGGAAGCCGGCAAAACCGGGATTGTTATTTCTCATTGACGGAGAAATCGGTATCGGGGGACGCATGGGTAAAGACTGGTTGTCGTATTATGTGGACTATTTTGTGCTCCAGGCATACGGAAGTACTCTCCCATCAGGCCTTAATTTCCGGGTTAGCGGTGTTATTACCGATATGAGTAACTGGATTACTGCCGGAATAATTACCAAGGAAGAAGTAGTTAGCCGGATAATTCTTACTGAAAATTTTGAAAGTTATGCCGGTACCGGAGGTGGTATTCTTATCCAGTCTAAATTTATTTATAATCCGACCAGTGGCGCTGATGAGGGCGTTAACCAACAAATTGGCGGCTTTGGCATCTACCGTGTAGGCTTCGATTATAACCAGGGCAAAGGCGATTACAACGGCTCTCCGGAATATTATTACTTGCGCCAAGGTATTACCAATATATATCAGATATACAATGAACGGAAAAATGCGGTGGTATCAGAATAATCATGAAAAATCATAATCAAATAATCTAAAAAATTATGAAAAAAAAATATATCTTACTCAGCATAGTTATTGCCATATTCGGCTTGTCCTTTGGGTGCCATGATGCGGAATATGAGATAAAAAATAACAGTATTTATATCGCTGAGGCAGCTACTGCTGCAAAATCTGTTACGGTGTCAATGGAAAATAATGGCGCCGATATTAATCTTACGGTAAGACTTGCCATCCCCACAGCTAACGATGTACAAGTCGAAATTAGTACGGATCCTAACATTCTGGAAACCTTTAATGCAACCAACAGTACCGAATACGTCATGCTCCCTGCAGATTGTTTTAAGTTGCCGGAAAATGCAAAAGTGACTATTCCTGCCGGAGAAATAGGTACAACGGTCAAAATTCATGTGGACAACTTCGACACACAAGGTAAGCGCTATGCGCTTCCTGTTGTGTTGGGGAATGTGGTTGAAGGAGATGTCGAAAAATCCATCGCACAGTCTAAGTTTATTTATTTGATTGCTAAACCACTGGTTGTGTCGGTACCGGTTATGAAAGGTGTAAATGGTGGTATTTTGGTCGATGCAGCTACCAGTCGCAGGCCATTTGGTATCAATGTCGCACAGTGGAGTCTCGAATGTTGGACACGCATGTCGGCATATAGTAAAAACAACCAGGCCATCTTTAACCTTGGTAGTAAAGATCACGAAATTTATATCCGTTTCGGAGATGCCAATTCTCCATATAATTATTTGCAGATTAAGACATTGGGAGGACAAGTACAAACCGCCCGTGACCTTGTAGGCGGCGTATGGTATCATTGGGCGTTTGTTTATGATGGCGTCACCCTTCATATCTATCGCAATGGTGAATTGGATGTTAAATTCGATCCTCCGGCGCCTGCAGGTGGACAAGTGCGTATCGACTTTGTAGAAATGATATCCAGTGGGGCAACATATTTTCCCGACCTATGTGCCATGAGCCAAGTTCGCTTATGGAAAACAGCCATATCGTCTACGCAAATCAAAAACAATATGTATTATGCTGTCGATCCTTCAAATCCTAATCTTATCGCTTACTGGCCTATGAATGAAGGTAGCGGGAGTAATTTCGCCGACATTACCGGTAACAACTACGATGCCGTGGCAGGTTCCGGTATTCTTCAAAAATGGGAAGATAATATACGTTTTGACAAATAAAGAGTAGTGTTTACTTCATTATTAAAGAGCGCAGCAGTTGCCGCGCTCTTTTTTTTATTTTGAAGAAAGCAGTATTCATATTTTTTTACTATATTTGTAAAAAACAACATCTTTCGCATGACAGATAAAACATACAACTGGGGCATTATTGGCGCGGGACGCATCTCGCGTAAGTTTGTCGATGGGCTGAAAGCCACGCGCAACGGCCGCGCGTATGCGGTGGCTGCCCGCGACCTTGCCAAAGCACAGGAATTTGCGCGGGAAAAAAACATGCCGGTGGCCTACGGCAGCTACGAAGAATTAGCCGCTGACCCGCAGGTGGACGCGGTATATATCGGCACGGTGAACACCATGCACGCGCCCAATACCCTTTTGATGCTGGCGCACAAAAAGCCGGTGTTGTGCGAAAAACCCTTTGCCATGAACCGCGTGGAGGTGGACGAAATGATTGCCGCGGCACAGCGTAACAAGATGTTTTTAATGGAAGCCTTCTGGACCAATTTCCTGCCCAGCATGAACGCGGTACGTCAACTTATTGCCGACGGCGCCATTGGCGATATTACCTACATTCGCGCCGACCTCGGGTTTTTCCGCGCCTACGACCCCCACATCCGCACGTTTAACCCGGAAGTGGGCGGCAGCTCGGTGCTCGACATCGGCCTCTACCCTATTTTCCTTGCCGTAACGCTGCTCGGCCACCCCGACCACATTACCGCACAGGCGGTGACCATGCCCGACGGCGTGGACGTCACCTCCTCCATGTTTTTCAAGTGGAGAAACGGCGCGGTGGCGCAGCTCTTTTCCTCTTATTGTATCCAATTAGATTGCGAGGGCGTGATTTACGGTTCAAAAGGCAAAATCACCATGCACGGACGGTGGCACGCGCCCACCCGTATTTCGATAACCACCGACGGTCACACGTATGACTGTCCGGTAGCGTCGGTGGGCAACGGCTACAACTACGAAGCGCAGGAAGTCATGGATTGCCTCGACAAGGGCTTGCTCGAAAGCCCCCTGCTTCCGTTGTCCGAAAGCGCCAAATTTATGAGCCTGCTGGAAGCCGTAATGCGGCAATTTTGACGATTAGCGGATTATCTTCTTGAATGTATATAACGCGTTAATTTTCTTATTATTTTATACAAAAATAACAACAGAGTTATTAAGAGTAACAGTATTGTTATATAACAACATAGTGCAAAGATATTCAGGTATTTAAATTCTTCAATCAAAGAAAACCCGGTTTGCTTGATTTTTCGCTCTTCCACCCGTATTTTATAATCAAACAAGGGGATTTCACAGCCCTCTTCCCTGCCCGATTGCAGATAGTTTTTTAGCGCCACCCATTCTTTAATCTCATGTCCTTCACGGTCGTGTATGATGGCCGCGTTCCAGTCTGTAATGGGCTGTCCAGCAGCATTTTTAGGCAACAACGACAAAATCCCAAAGGTTTTCTCTTTCACAATACCCATCATTTTGGCGGTGTATAAACCACCTATCACGCTGTATAACTTGTCATTATCAGGAACGATATAAGCTCCGGTGCTGTCTTGTATCTCTACCCTTTTCACCTTGTTACAAAACAGGCTGCCGGAGTAGTACGTGTACCGGAGTCCGGCGAAGAACAGTCGCGCATCGGACACCATCCCCGACAGGCTGGCATCCACTTCGCATAAGTTGCGCAGCTCCCGGCCGTAAAAATAGACCTTTAGGAGTGGGAAAGCCGGCTTTTTGTCTTCCCCCACGCCCAACGGCAAGATGTTGAAAACATCTTCAGCGGTAACGATACCTTTGTATAGGTTTTCCCGGAATGTTCCCGCCGGCACTATGGCAATGTCCGGGCGTTTATTCTCAGCTTTTTGTACGGCCTCCACAAAAGCGTCGGCAATCAGGTGCCCCAGGGCAATGCTGTCGGACGAGGCCAAAACGCTGTTCATAACTTTCGCCAGGGGCTCGTCAAAGCTTGTCTTTTCTGCGTGCAGGTAATGTATTTCTACAAGTTGTTTGTAAGATTCGATGCTTGTTTTAATCGCCTCATTTTCGGCTAAGGTGCTATCTATTTTTATCACTTCGTACGAATGCCCTTGTGGTTTTCCGTCTGTCATCGCCAACTTTATACAACCCAAGTACTTGCCGTAGGCTCCCGCCGATCCGATAACGGTATGCCCTTCCACGAGCGGTTTTCGCAATAAACTATGCGTGTGGCCGCTAATAATCACATCAATGCCGGGCACACGCCGCGCTAATTGCACATCTTCCGAGTGTTTCACATTTTCTTTTGTTCCCGAATGGGAAAGACACACCACTACATCCACTTTTTCCGTGTCGCGCAGTTGTTTCACCATACGCGCGGCCGCTGTGATGTAGTTCTCGTACGGCAGGTCTTTATCGATCAGGCTTTGGCTGCGCGCTTCCGTGCCCAACAGACCGAAAATGCCGATGCGGTAGCCCGCTTTGGTGAGCACGAGGTATTCGTCCGTTCCCGCAAGTCCTCCGACGTTCGACGTCACCACGGCGCAGGTGTGCGAGGTGTCCGAGAAATAGACCTGAAGCGCTGTTTGCAGGGCATCAACCCCGAAATCGAAGTCGTGGTTTCCGATGGTGACAACGTCGTACCCCATCTTGTCCATCAATTGCAGTTCGGCAAAGTGAGTGGTAAACAACGTATGGAAAAAGGTGCCCATGGCCACATCGCCGCCGTCCACCAGCAGGGTAGCATCGGGGTGCTGTTGCCGTATTTGTTCGATAGCGGTATAAAGCAGGGCGTAGCCCCCGGTGTGTCGCTCGCGGTTATTCTCGTCGATTTCCCGACTTCCGGAAAAATACGAGTGCAGGTCGTGGGTAAACAGTATGGTGAGGGTGTCGGCCGCCTGTGCCGGCAGACACAAAGCCAGCAGCCATACGCAAAATATGAGGGGTTTTATTTTCATTCCAGACGAATTTTAAACCGACATTTAAACCGACATTTAAACCGACATTTTCATTAAGAATCTAAAATAATCCACGCCCCTACTTTTTTAGATCCCTGTCGTTCAATTATTTTCTTATCCACTAAATTAGACATTACCCTTTCCACCGTTCGTTTGGTTACGTTAAGCGTTTGTGCTATTTCCTGCGCTGTGACTTTCGGATTGTCCTGTATCAATGCTAAAATTTCAGCTGCATGTTTAATACTAATGGCTGTATTTGATTGTTCCGTGAAGTGAGCGCCCTCTTTTTCATAGCGGATGGTTAATCGGAACACATCGCCTTCTTCCATGAGTGGCAGTGCGTTCTCGTCTTTGACGTACAGCGGGCAATAATGAAACATTTTCCGTACGCCCGAGCCTAAATCTTCGACCCATTCTAATTGCCGGAAAAAATCTGCGATATTCGGATTTTTAGGATGCGGCTTTACAGTGGCCGGCGTGATATGTCCCATCACATAGGGAATACTTCCGTTTTCCGTGACGACCGTCTCTTTATAAACAGTTAACGATGCCCGGTAATGAGACGAATATTCCCTGTGAATGAGTAAATTGGCCACCATTTCGCGAAAGATGATGTCGCGAATACTTACCCGCTGAATACCTTCCAGAAAAAACCTATCCGGCGTGTGTTTTTGGATAAATGCCATCAAACGGCTGTATGCCTGTAATAAATTGCAGCCTATCACTTCTCTGTCATCATACCTGTCCACGTCTTCTTTTCGGCATAAAGCATCTATTCTGTAATGGGGACACACTGTCCCGATAGTCGTTTCCGTGCCGAACAGCAATGCGGCAGCCAGCGTGTAGCCTTCCTTTCCGGTATTTTCATCATGTTGGTATAATTTAGCTGACCGCAAAATTTCCTCATTCCTCATATTTACCCAAGGATGAGCGCCATTTGTTCTCACAGCAACGAGCGTTCTGACCTGATCGAAGTTTTCCTGTACGAAATCTTTCATTTGCAGGTAAGGAAACACCTTATTTTCAGTGTATCCTTCCTGTTTACGTATATATAACGCAGCAATGAGATGAGAATTGGTCAATCGATAGTCACCGTCCTCGTTGCGGTCGTAATAAATGCCTTTGAGCGAGTGTGCTTGGGGGCTTTCCGGCACATGGATACAAATAATTATTTTCCCCTCAATTTGTACAACTTCTGTTTCGAGACGTGATGTGGGCGTGATAATTTGCGGGTTATTCATGTCATGCGCCAAGGTTTTCAGTTGCTTTTGCACAGCATCTTCGTTGACGCCCTCTACAAGACCGTTGTCTTTTATGCCAAGCAGGATATGCCCGCCTTTCCGGTTCAGGAAAGCGCATATCGTTTCATATACGTTTCGCGGTAATTCCTCGCGAGCCGTTTTAAACTCTACATTCAACCCCTCGCCTTTGGCTATGAGGGCTTTTATTTTCTCCGTAGCGGACATGTGGTCGCAAATTTTGGACAAAGGTAAAAAAATCTGACCAAGGCACAAACACTAAGAAACTCTTTGTGTGCTTTGTGGCTTTGTGGGATAAGTTGTTGTTTCTGCTTTATAGAACACGGATTGAACGGATACAACGGATTTCACGGATGGAACAAATCCGTATCATCCGCGTGCTATTAAATGTTCCTGCCACTACTTAACGCACCTAACCTGGAACCCGAAGTTTTTGTTGCTCTTGCCCACATGCGGCGTGCTGCCACCGTAGTACAGGCTGTACGCGTAGGTAGTATTAGTATACTCTGTAGTAGACCAATAGTAGGCCAACCCTATATCGAGCATAAAACTGCCCTTAGCGAAACCATTGGCGCCCCAATTCCGGAAAGTATCAATAGTAGTATTATGCAAAAGCGTTTCAAAATCAGATTGGGTCGGCACACGCCAAGGGGCGGGACATAACTGTCTGGCATGGTTTACCACCATGCACCACGAGAAAAAATGATTGGAATTCAGTATGGTGGTCCCGTTACTACGGCAATCCGCATGGTAAAAGCCGTCTTCACCACCATCGAAAGTTGTTTTATTACAATACGCAGCCGTTACGGGCGCAGACCATGTTTGATTACCAAACGTCCATGTTTCATCAGTGGCAAATTCCACTCCCAAGGTAATAGTAGAGGCTTCGCAACCGGGTATTCTCTGTTGCTGTAATGCCGCCTGTATGTTTGTCATTCCTCCGTCTGTCACTTCTACTGCTTGCCTGTAAACTTCATAGCCATAGGCCCGCAGCTCTATGTGGTGTTGCCCTGCAAGTACTTTGCTCATCAGGTAGGGCGTGGTTGTACCCAAATCTTTGTCGTCTATATAAATTTGTGCGACAGCACTGGCCATAATGTTTAATGAGCCATATGCCGGCGCTTTTAAGTTCACAGCTTGCACCGGGTTTTTTATCTTGATCAGCGGCACATTGATGTGGCTTTTTTTGAAAATTACCGGCTCTACCTTATGCAGCACATCGTATACCTCATTGTCTATTCTCCATTCGTTTTCGAAAGCATATTCTATTTTTACGCGAATTTCCTTATGTTGCGCCGTATTACCCATCATCTCGGCAACGCCTTTGCCGTCTTTGGCACTCACTACTGCCGACCAGTTGTGCCCGTCGAAAAACGAATATTCGCAATTGACCACCGGTCGTTTTTTATAATCGACCTGTAGAAAATACTGCACCAAATTACTGTCGGCCTGCTTTCCGGTTAGCGTAAACTCAAGGTCATCGAACAAATCATTGATGCATATGGGAAGATATACATCCAATTTTTCTTTCCTGCCGTCTATTTCCATAGTCATGCTGCCGGCATCGGGGTGGCTTTTCAGTAGCATCAACGCCCAATAATAGTAGCGCAACGCGTCGGCCGTTTGGCAATTGGCCTCCGCCTTGTGCGCTATCGCCACGAATTCTTTAATTTTATATTCTCGTTCCGCAAATATTTTATAAATTTCGCTTTTCCTGACAAATCGGAACACATGCACTTCCGGCTCTTCGCCCCAACTCAAAATCTCCGTATTCTTAATGGTGGCGTTGGAATAAGTTTTTACCAGACTGTTGACATATTGTTTGAAATCCGATTTTTTGCTGCCCGAAATTTCAGTGGTATGCACACTGAAATTACTTTCTACTTTGGCCGAAATCTGGCTGATAAGCATAGACAGCGCCACCTCATTGGCCAGCGATGCGGTTTTCCCCACTCCTTCACCCCAATAATACGCATTGCTGCTTTTCACTTGTTCTACCGTTTGTGAAAACACTTCCGTAGCGGGCAACAAGTACAGCCATAATCCCAAAATTACGGCGTTCAATCGAAAAGGGAGTATATGTATCAAAATTTCCCACTTATTTACCGTAATTTTCCGCATGCCGCTTTTCTAATGATTTGGTTAATTGGACAAAAATACGAAATATTTTCTCAATCACAACAAAACTTTCGACCTGTATTTTAGGTAAAAAGAAAAAAATGACTATATTTGTTTAAAAAATGTAGCATGCGTGCATTTGTATTCAGCGCCCAGTGTGTATTGCCCATTTTTATCATAATCGGGATAGGATGGCTGCTCAAGCGAAAAGGCGTGATGAATGCTGCCATCATCGACGGATTGAATACCATCACGTTCAATGTAGCCCTGCCCCTTATGCTGTTTCGCGACATTGCCCAGGCCAATTTCTATGAACTGTTCGCCCCCGGCTTCATCGCGTATGCCCTGCTTAGCACACTGTTGTTTTTTATCCTTTCCTGGGTCTTTGCCGAATGGTTTATCAAAGACAAAACGGCTATCGGGGCGTTTGTGCAAGGCTGTTTTCGCGGAAATTACGCCATCATCGGGCTTTTCCTGATCAGCAGCGTGCTCGGACATAGCGGGAAAGGCGCGCTGATTGTGCTTTTCGCCATCCCGCTGTACAATATTTTGTCGATTGTGGTGCTTTCTACACGCAGCCAGACGCCCCAGCCCTTTAATTTGGGCAAAACGCTGACCAGCATAGTCAAAAACCCGCTGATATTGGGCATATTGTGCGGCTTGCCTTTTTCCATATTCCAAATTCCGGTTACCACAATGCCCGAATTGAAATTTATAGCCACCACGCTGGACTACATGGCCATGTCGGTCAACCCCATGGCGCTGCTGGCCATCGGGGCATCCATCAGCATCGGGAAAATACAGGCGGGGCTTTCTAAGGCGCTGGTGGCTGCGGCCATTAAGTTGGTGATCGGGCCGCTGGTATTTACGCTCCTCGCCTATTTCCTGCGCGCACCGCTGGCGTTGAGCGGCGGCGACCTTTTTGTGCTGTGCATGATGTATGCCGTGCCCACGGCCGTGGCCAGCTATGTGATGGCTGTCAAAATGGACAACGACGCCGACCTGGCCGCCAATATCGTGCTGATTACTTCGATACTGTCGTTGTTTTCGCT
>JAIRMK010000149.1 GCA_031258755.1 Prevotellaceae bacterium | reverse complement strand
TTACTCCCATACAAGAAATTTACTGTCGTTTTGTTTCTGTAATTTTGGGCGGGTCAGGTTTAGTGGTTGGTTATTTAACACTTTGTTATATTTTTCCAGGTAATTTAGGGCCATGTTTTTTGCATCGAAGCAGTCACGCGCATATTCATGACAGCGCACCCGCGAATAGTTTGCCACTTCTTTCATGGCACAGGTCAACGCTTCAGATTTGTTTGATAAATAACCTACGTCGGCGTGTATAATTTCGGGTAATGACCCATAGGGGGTGCCGAATACAGGACATCCGAAATATAAACTTTCCGTCAGCGCCAAGCCAAACGGCTCGTGCCAGCGCACCGGAAAAACCAACCCTTTGGAATGTTGCAGTAGCGACACTTTCCTGTTGCCTCCTACCATGCCGCAAAATTTAACGCGCGGATGAAGGGTCAATCGAAATCCCATTTTTATATTAAGCCGGTACCCGCCTAAAATAAACAGCCGCTCATGTGGGATAGCGGTTACTGCCTGTATCGCTCCCCTGACATTTTTTACCCGCCATGCCGCGTGTCCTAAAAAATGAAAATAATCACGCCCGGCGCTCAAGTCCGGTTTGCCGTAGTCGTCCCAATCCAAACCGTTATATACAAATGAAGCGCTTCCATAACGTTCCGCATGATTTTTTGATACGAACACGGTGTTGGCATCCAGTTCCGTTTCATCATTCAGGTTGCCGTGCATGGTAACGATATACGGTGAAGGAATTGGCGTATCGGGCGGCCTGTTGTTGAAGTGAACAACGTCTATATCTTTTGGTATTTGCTGTGCAATGGAAAGAGAAGGATTGATAAAATATACCTTGCCGAAATGACATTGAGAGCCTTTTTGCACCAAATAGGATACTTCATGTCCCATTTTTGCCAGCTCTTTTCCGAGATACCATATAACCCGTTCTGTTCCGCCATAGCGAAACGCTGGAATTATGCTGTCATGAACAATAAGAATGTGCATTATTGTTTCATTTTTCGTTTACTTCCGTGTAGGCTACGTAATCGCCCACATCCTTGTTGATTTTTTTGTCCTGTTTGGTCACTTGCTTTATTTTAATGTCGCCTTCTTTGCGTGCCTTTGTGTGCTGCGGGTTGTGATATCCTTGCCGTTTACTTATGTTTTTGAAGAAAGAAGCCAGCAATATCGGGGCGAAGCGGAACATCAGCCACCGCATCACAAAAAAGGCTAATAATATAAGAAGGAGCGCTTTCATCTACTTAATTTCTACTGTTCCGTCTTTCAGATAAATCAGCGCCTGTTTTCCGTCGGCTGTGGTGACCTTGAGAAGCGCGGGCTGCTGCTGTGCCGTAATCGGCGTATCGGGTTTTACTGCTACCGGTTGTTCAAGTGTTACCCTTTCATTGCCTCTACGATCGAGAATATACACGGTTTGTTCGCTGCACAATACGATATAATCACGTGACGCTACGCGGAAAAACTCCGGCGCTCGCGTGATGTCATGCGGACTTTTAAAAGGTTTCCATCCTTCCACGGGCTGAATGCGTTTGTCATACACACGCACCACATTGTCGGTATCGGTCGTAAAGATGCGGTAGTTGCGGTCTTTGTCGTAGTCAAAGACGGTCAACGTCGATACCGGCGTTTTCCACATTACGGGGTAAGGTGTTACAGGGTTTCCGTTGCGGTCATACAGGTAAATATGGGTGGATGTGGTGAACAACATTTGCAGTTTTCCGTTGCGCAGGTAGTCAATCTGTGTGACGTTGCCGATAATGGCGCTGTGGAGCTTTTTTGCCCACAACCATTGTCCGTCTTTGCTTTGAAGGCCGATGCGGTAGTCTGCAAATTGAACGAATGATTCTTTTTCTTTGGTGTAATGGTTGACAACCGGCACACGCAAACGCTCGGCGCCCTGAGCGGTTTCCGGCGTTATTTCCTGTGTTTGCGGCTGCGCCTCATCCTGTGTTTGTGCCGGTTCCGGCTCAGGTGGCGGAGAATTGCTGGTATTTGTATCAAATAAAGATAAAAACGAAGCATATAGCTTGTCATTTGACGGCTGTAGTTGCAGAATTTGTATATTGACCGGATAATGTTTTGCCGTTTTCACCACGGCTCGCTGTACGCGGGGATGGAAGTATTGCAGTAAGGGCTGCTCCGCTTTGTCGGGCGCGTTTACTACAATGGTTATACAGGCATGGCTGGTGAGGTGTTGTGACACGTCAATCTGCGATAAATATTTTTTAAGTGTATTTTTATGCGGCGTCGCGACCACTCGTTTCAGTAATTCTTTATTACCTGAAAAATAAAACCAGTCGCCGGAAGTCGTGAAAAATGTTTCCTGATTTTCAGGGAAAATATCGCCGAGCAAGGTGTGAAATAAACCTGCGGCAGGGTTGTTATATACTGTAATGGTATTATTATCGACAGCTGTTTCCCGCGTCGATATAAAGTTTTTGTTGAGGTGTGCAGCCTGTGCCTGTAGCTGCTCCAAAGCATATTTTGCGTTGGTTGTTTTAAGTAGTACCACCCAATTGTCGGATGAGAAATTGGCCATCGCCACCTCGGCCGGATATAGCGAGCAGAACAGTTCCGGCGCATTTTGCGGCCATTCTTTGTCTAATGTGGCGACGTGTTGCTTGTATTTGTTGAGGCCTTTATGCGCTTCGAGGAAGTTGTTGTAATTATTCAGGAAACGCCTGGGGTCGTCTATGGACATGCTGAGCAGGAAATTGGCCGATGCGGGGAGGACATCCCAGGCGCCGGTGTTGCTGTTCGACTGATGCAGAAACACCGACAAATAATTATCCGTCGTAAAAGAAGGAAAGACAAATCCGTTGAGGGTAATCATATTCGGCGTGACCTGTCCGTCGAGCGCTGTCCAATTGGCGGTATGCGCCAGAAAATTTACGATTTTCGAGGGCGTTTTGTTTCCGGCCACATCGCTCAGGTGCGGCAATTGACGGTGATTGAGTATAAATCCCATGTCCACGTGCCGGCCGATGGTTTGTGCGGCTGTGGCAAACTGTTCGTTGTGCGCCAGCGATTCCCCGCTTTCGAGGTGCCGTATGGCCGACTGTATGGTGATGAGCGAACTGCCGGCCATGCCAATACCTTTGGCGTAGGACAGGTATAACACGCCACTGTCTGTTTGAATGGAAACGATAGTGCTTCCCTGGTAGCGTGTGCGGCTCACCGGTTGAATGATATTGCCGATGATGCTTTCCCAGTTGCTGTCGTTAATAGACGGCGGAAAAGACATGGAGCACAAAATGGCCACTTCATTTTTACCGAGCGGATGTGCCGAAAGATATACTTTTGAATGTAAAAGAAGCGCTGCGGCGTCGTCATGGTTAATGGCGCCAATTGTTTTCTTAATCCATGCGAGCAGCGGTGATTGGTCGGATATTAAATTATTCCACGCTGCCGGCGCTGAAAAGTTGTCATCAAGCAATATTAATTTGTCTAACTGCACGATGAATAAAGCATCAAAAGGTACTGCGCCGATAATATTAGCCTCTGTTTTTCGCTTTTCCGTTTGATTGGTAAGCAGCCAAAAAGCGCCTGACATGCAAACAAGCACAGCGAGACATACTAATAATATCCATTTTTTACTCATGGGTAAAACAAAGTTAGCCTGCAAATATAAGAAAAATTTATAAATTTGTGCCTATTTAATATTTATGCCGGTCATGAAAAAATACCTGTTAATTGGATTATTACTTACGCCATTAAGCGCCTGTGCGCAGCAGGAGGTGTATTTCGAGGGGTTTTGTAAGGCTTTTGATACATTCCGTTCGTTTTTTAACACCTACCGCGCTTCTCCGGGGTTATCTTCCGATGAGGGATTTCATAGCTTTTCGGGACTCACACAGCAATATCATACTTTGTTGAAAGTATTCGATGAGGTGTCGTTTAAATATCGTCACGATGCGGTTTTTGATACCATTTTCCGTCCCGAATACCTGAATGTGCTGGAAGAAGTGGAGCTGCTGTTGGAAGCCGGTGCGCCGCTGAGATCGTTGAAGGATATGGTGCGCACGATGGTGCGTATCGAGCGGGATGGCTTTCCGCGTGCCGACAGGGAAGTAGAAGAAAGTATCAGGCTGCTTCGTTTTGCGAAGGTTTATCGCCCGGAATTTTTTGAAAGCACTTTGGAAGGCATGTTGTTGAAAAAGCAGATAACAGGACTGGAGGCTTACATTTTCAGGAAATATTTTGACAAAGCTATTATGACGTTTAAAACGGCGGCGCCCACGGACAGCTTACGCGCACAAGCCCGCAGCATAAAGGAGTTGGCGGAGTCTTCGGCCTGCGTGCCGTGTCGCGACAGCCTGTCGACGGTTTTGCTCGATTTTTACTACCGGAACAATGAACAATGAATTTGAATTTTATATTTTTACGCTGTCCAAATAAATTGTATCGGGGCAGAGGTCGGCTTCGTTAGCCCATTGTATGGTGCCGATAAAGGGGCGTACCGTGTTGAACAGTTTTTCATCTTTCAGTGGTTGAAAAACCTCATAGTCCAAATAAGGTTTTACATCAAAAAGACCCTCTTCTCCATTGGTAAACCAGACATGAACGGTATAATCCTTTTCCGGAATGGCATTTTTTACACGCGGGTTCATAATCGTTATTTTAAAGGCTCTATCTTATATATATTTTTACCGTCCACTGCCAAATTCCAATCAGCCATCAATTCATCTGCATGTAAGGTTATCCACGCCTGAACAAGCCTGATTTGAGGTTTTTTCAACATTCCATCTATTATTTCGCCGTCGGGAATAGAAAAAATCGCACTGTCATCTTGATATTGAACATGAATATGCGGAAGTTTATGCTGCCGGTTATCCCTAAAAAACATGGATATGATTATACCGTAGAACATTGATATCGTTGCCATAATATTTTATTTATTTCTCCGCAAATATACGAAAAAAAAGTAAAGGGTAAAGCGTAAGGCGTGAAGCGACTAACCATTAACCATTAACCATTAATCATCTCTATTGGTGCGTTTAAATTAATTGATATTAAATAAAGTAAGTTGTTCATTGACATTTTGATTGATTTGAGATTCTGTAAGTAGCGTATTTATAGAAGATTTGTCAAGCGTGGATGTTCCTAAAATTTGCATGATTTCATATATGGAATGCGTACTTTTTAGTTGATATTTTATATATGCTACAATTAAATAAGTACATATCGCAACCCAAATATGTATGCTTACTGCATTTTCAGAGTGCCCCCACAGTGTTTTGATTTCCAGATTTTGTTTAATCAATTTGAAAAACACTTCGATGCGCCAC
>JAIRMK010000123.1 GCA_031258755.1 Prevotellaceae bacterium | reverse complement strand
AACCTTTCTGCCGCGATTATTCCAATACTGAAGAAATATCAATAAATATATGGATGCTAAAAAATATATTCTGAAAGAATTAGCCACTTTAATTACAAATTTCCCCAACGTTCGTGTACGCTACGAGTATGATAAAAATGCACTTGTGCATTTTATTGAAGTAGTTCCGAACAAAGTCTATCACTTAGATAATAAATATATTGTGTGGGAAAATGAAATGACAGATAGATTTATTGAGTTTTTTCCTATACAAAACATTTGTTTTATTTCGGATGATGCTTTAGTTGGTATTGAAAATGCCGAACTAACTTTGTATGGCGAGCAATATACACAAATTTCAACCGAAAAAGAATCTGTTACGTTTGATCGAGAAATTATTGTGCAAGAAAAATCTTTAATAGATACAAACAATCATTTATCAATTTCCGATAACAAAGAAATCTTTACTAATTTTTCAATTAATAATAATTATCAAAGTACTTCTAATCAATATAAGTACTCATTAGCGGCATAATATGGAAAATACAAATAAATTAGAATCAGGTTTCCAAATCAAGAATTTAATCCTTTTGGAAAGTTCATTTTCTCGAATCAACAATGTTGCATTTGGGGAAGGAGTTGATAATAACCTTGATATTAATACTGATGTGGCAGTGAATGAAAAGGTCATCACGGTTGCAGAAGAAGTTACCATTGTGCAAAAATTCCAAGATATTGAGCAAGTTAAAATCAAAGTCAAAATGATTGGAATTTTTGAGTGTATTGGAGAGTCACCTCTTGCAAATCTTGAAGAGTTTGGCAAAATTAATGGTGCCGCAATTATTTTCCCATATATCAGGGAGCACATAACAAACATTTCTTTGAAAGCTGGAATAGGAGCGATAATTTTACCTCCGGTAAACTTTACAAAAACAGAATAGATTTATCCTATGTATTATTCTTGCTTATTTCTGCCGATTTTAAACACGTTTCTTCAAAATCGGGGTAATAAGTAAATGGTCGTAACATCGTAGAAGACAATAGGCAGACTGCATTACCTTTCCAAAAACAATGCGTCTTTTCTCTTGTTATGAATTATGCCTGTTATGACAATCTGTTCTTTTGTTTCGTCAATAAAGAAATGAATATTGTATGGAAAAATTTTGGTGTGGGCTATTCTAACATTTTTGTACCTTACGGCATAAGCAGAGGGCATTTTAATGATATTTGCAACGGCCTCTTTTATTGCCGAAACAAAATAGGCGTCTAAATCTTTTTGTTGTTCGGCATACCATTGTCTCGCATCAAGAATATCTTCCCGGACTACGTCAAGATAAAAAGCCGTGTACATTGTACCTGTATTTTAAAAACCCTCGAAAAGTGTTTCAACAGGATGCAAGCGTTCGGGATGACGTTTTACCATTTCTAAACGTCGGTCTATAAACTCTTTTTCCCATTGCGGCAAGTCAGCATCAAATGACTCTATGTCCGGATACTGAAATTTCACCCCTTCCCACATCTTGATGGGGATAAAGACGCCGGTCGGCGTTCCTTGTTGGTCTTTCAATATTTGTGTATGTAACATAAATTACCTCGATTTTCCCACAAATTTACATGAAATTTTTTAAATCACACACAGACGGATAAAAATTTGGGGCAAATCACCGCTCTGCCTCAATGGTATATACAAAACTGTCGGCGCGGTAGTATCCTACGTTCCATTCCACAGGGTGGTTTCCGGCATCATACACAAAGCGTTTTCGCTTCAAAATGGGATCGCCTTCCTTAATCTCCAATTTTTCGGCCAATACCCGGTCGGCGGCCTTGGCGCTTATTTCTTCTTTCGATAATTTAACGATGGTGTTGTATTGCTGCTCCAAAATATCATATAGCGGGCGCGAAAAATCCTCATTTCCGGTAAGCCCTATCCGCGGGTTGAAATAGGATATGAAATAGACAAAGGGGTGCTCGGGCTTTCCCCGCAACCGCTCCAATTTTAATATCTTGGTATCATCCGGAATGTGAAAAAAACGGCAGATCTCCTCATTCGGATTTTCCCATCCGATATATAATGAATAATTTTTCACCATAATACCCATAGCCTTCATTTCTTGGGAAAAACTTAACCAGTTGCGGGCTTTGGACGTAATGGCCGTATCGGCTACCACCGTCCCGATGCCTTTCTTGCGTACCAGCAGGCCTTCAAACACCAACTTGTTCATCGCCTGCCGCAGGGTGGCGCGCGATATGCCTAATTTCTTGGACAAATCAACCTCATTAGGGAATTTTTTTCCGTTCTTGTAGTCATTGGATTGTATGATACGGCGCAGTTGCTTTTCAATTTGTAAGTACAAAGGTATCGGGGACGCGTGATTTAAAGATAGCTTCATAATCATATTTTTTACAAAGATATGTAAAAAAATGTTAAAATATTTGCGCATGTTAAATTAATGTATTTACTTTGCGCCTACAAATATGTACATACATATATACATATTATGTCTTTTAGTTTTATAAAATGTTAATTATTAGTTAAATGTATTCAAAACGGATTTTAGCGGGAATAGATGTGGGTGGGTCGCACATGTCGTTTGCCCTGGTCGATACACTGGGCGGAACGGTTGTGAATGAGGGTGTGAGGGATATTAAAATGGATGCCGGCGGATCAATTTCCTCTTTGTTGGATGCATGGAAATCGTTGTTTGACGATCTTTTTACTTTTGAAAATCATAGGGCGATAAAGGGTGTGGGGGTGTCGATGCCGGGGCCATTCGATTACTGTAACGGCATTGCGCAGATATCGGGGGTGCAAAAATTCGATGCAATTTTCGGATTGAACCTCAAACAGTCGCTACTGCAAATGTTGGAAGGCCGTGTAACCGATGTAGTATTCGAAAATGACGCCACCTGTTTTGCTTTGGGCGAATATTATGCCGGCGCCGCCAAAGGAAGCAAGCGAACGCTGGTAGTAACCCTGGGCACCGGTTTCGGAACTACTTTTTTGATCGACGGCAAGGCGCAAACCGAGGCCGGCGAAGCCATTCCGCCGAACGGATACCTTTATAATGTACCTTTTGCAGCAAGCATTGCCGATGATTACTTTTCTACCCGTTGGTTTGTGTCGCGGTGGAAAGAAAAAACAGGCGGCAAAATCGTTTCGGGCGTGCAGGAAATAGCAGCGTTGGCCGGACAGGGGGATGCTTCTGCTTTGTCTATATTTGAGGAATTTGCCGAGAACCTGTCGGAGTTTATTTTTCCGTGGTTAAAGAAATTTAATCCCGACATGTGGGTGCTGGGCGGTAACATAGCCAGAGCGTCGTCTCTGTTTATAGAACCGCTGAAAAATAAACTGCGGAAGTTAGGTCATCATGTTCCATTAATTACATCATGTGCCTTGTGGGATAAAGCCCCGATAATAGGCGCGGCCATACATGCCGATAAAACCATAAAGTGTAAGGAAGAGAAAGAATACAGAAAGACGACCCAGTTCCTTGCCCCGCCGAAAGCTGCGCCCACGAGCCCGGGTCGTTATGATATTTATCCGGCATTCCCTTTGGGATGCGGGAAAATTTGTGAAGGAAACAGCGCGCTCGCCGCGTGGATAGCGCAACAGCAAACGGCAGTGATTGACGGATATGAAGGCGTGTTATGGAACAAATTAGTGGATGATTTAAGTGCAGCGCCTGCGCTGAAAGGGAAAAAGGTGCGTTGGTTCCACGTCTCTGCGGCTATGAAGCCGGCTGCCGAAATAGCACAGATGATAGCGCCTTTTATGGGTGCGTCGGATTCCATCTTCGGAAAAATTACCGACGCCACGCTGGCGGATTGGTTTTACGCCGATAAGTTGCGACAAATGCAGCCGGACGCGGAGGCCGACATCAATGTGTTGGTGGGATGTGGCGCGGCGCTTGCCGAATGGAACGCCCCGCTTGCCTACGTTGACTTGCCGAAAAACGAGTTGCAGTTTCGTATGCGTGCCGGTGCGGCCACCAACTTGGGCGCCGACGCTGTAGCCGACGACCGTGACATGTACAAACGCGCATTTTTCGTAGATTGGCCGGTGCTGAATGCACATAAGCGCACCCTTTTGCCGGCTATCAATTTAATTATCGACGGACAGCGTCCCGGCAATTACCTGATGATGCCAGGTGATGATTTGCGGGCGGGGCTTGCTGCGATGAGCCGGAATTTCTTCAGGGTGCGGCCGTGGTTTGAACCGGGCGTTTGGGGCGGCACATGGATGAAGGAACACATAGACGGTTTGAATGAAGAAGCGCCCAATCTGGCGTGGTCGTTCGAGCTGATGACGCTCGAAAACGGCCTGCTATTTGAAAGTGACGGATACCGTCTGGAGGCGTCGTTTGACTTCTTGATGTATCACGACCACAAGGCGGTGCTTGGTGATTGCGCCGAACGTTTTCGCTATGACTTTCCTGTTCGTTTCGATTTTCTGGACACTTTTGACGGGGGAAATCTTTCGGTACAGTGTCATCCGCGGCCGGCGTACATAAAAGAGGAATTTGGCATGCCGTTTACGCAGGATGAGACCTATTACATTCTCAATTGCCGGCAGGACGCAGTGGTCTATCTTGGTTTTCAGGAAGGAATAAACCCTTCGGCCTTTCATCAGGCGCTGACGGAAAGCGAGCGCCACGCCAAAGAAATAGACGTAACCCGGTACGTACAAAAGCATCCGGCGAAGAAACACGATTTTTTCCTGATACCTAACGGCACCATCCACGCTTCGGGAAAAGACAATTTGGTGTTGGAGATAAGCAGTGCGCCTTATATTTTCACATTCAAGATGTATGATTGGCTGCGGTTAGACATTGACGGCCGTCCCCGCCCGCTGAACGTGGAACACGGAATGAAGAATGTTTATTTTGAACGCAAGGGCGATGCGGTCAAGGAAGAGTTAATCAGCAAGCCGCGTGTGCTGAGCGATGACAGCGCCTGTACAGTCACGCATTTGCCCACGCATCTCAATCATTTTTATGATGTGCACCGCTACACGCTGAAAACGGAAATTAATGTAGAGACCAACGGAAAGTGCCACGTGTGGATGCTGGTGGAGGGCGCGTCCGTGTTGCTTGAAACGGCGCAGGGCATGAAGCAGCGTTTCAACTACGCCGAAACGTTTGTAATTCCTGCGGCGGCGGGGTCGTACACGCTAATCAATGAGAGCGACGAACCGGCTTTACTCGTGAAAGCCTTTGTAAAATAAAAAAAACTTTTTAATTTAAAACATGTTATCTATGAAATATTTTATTGCTTTATTATTGGGTTTGGGATTTATGTCGTCGTGTAATTCCCAAACTACGATTTGGAGCATCGGCGAAAAGGATAATTCGCCGGACGAATTGGCGCTGGCGCCGGATAATTACAAAGATTTTCTTAAGCATGA
>JAIRMK010000082.1 GCA_031258755.1 Prevotellaceae bacterium | reverse complement strand
GCCTGACATAGCACAGTTCCAGGTTGATTCACTGGCGAAATATAAAACGGCTCACTATCCCGGCGCCACGGCTATTATAGTAGATAGCATATATTTTAAATCATTGAATGAGGGCAGTCCGGACATTGTTGGCGACTTGCCCGCTGCCGAGGATACGGTAATAGTCCGCTATGTGGGCTATTTGCTCGATGATTTTGTGTTTGATACCAACATCCGTGATACCGCACAAGCGCGTTATAAGAAAAATTTCGACAAAACAGCCACCTACGATGCGCTTACCGTAATAATGAAAGAAGACGTTTCGGATATGGACGTGGTGCAGGGCTTTGCATACGCGTTGAAACAGATGAAAGAAGGGGAGGAGGCGGTCGTCTTTTTCTCGTCCGACTACGGCTATCAAGCCACCACCAGCGGACAGATACAACCCTACTCCATGTTGCGTTTTTACATTAAGGTGGAACATATCGGGAAGCCGTGAACAACAAACTCCCGTTATAACTTTGATTATCTGAACATCTTTCAGCGCTCTTAAACGCGATAAATAAGTTTCTCTTTTAATCATACGATGAAATTCCGAAAACTTTCAGTTTTTATATACTTTTCGGAAATGCAAAATTACAAAAACTTTTCGAATAAGAACTAAGAACCGGCCAACAACAGGAAGCCAGTGACAACACACAACTCATACGGTCAACGGGAGAACGTCCTTCGTAGACACCCTGCGACGCCCTTCGTAGCCACTCTACGACGTCCTTCGTAGCCACTCTACGACGCCCTTCGTAGACACCCTGCGACGCTCTTCGTAGTCACCCTACGCTAAACAATGAATAATGGTTAGTGATTAATGACATAGTGATTAATGAAGTACGATATGGCGTTTGTTGCCCGGAGGGACGCGACTTTCATAACCGCAGGTCATCGACCTGCGGATGGCGGGGATGAGGGTAAGGCGCGTAGCGACACGCAACCCGGAGAGCTTCGTACCGCTCGGTAGAAACGACACCCCACACACGTAAACGCATACCATGCGCTACCGCTCCCCGAAAATAGCCGTGCCGATACGGACTAACGTGCTGCCTTCGTCAATGGCAAGGCGGTAATCGCCGCTCATGCCCATAGACAGTTCACAGAATGATGCCTCACCGGCGAAGTAAGTTTGTTTTATTTGGTCGAACAAGTGTTTGAGGCCGCGAAATTCGCGGCTTACTTGCTTGTGGTCGTCGGTGTTGGTGGCCATGCCCATGAGGCCGGCCAACTGCACGTGTGGCGTTTTACTGAAAAAAATTTGCGCAAATAAATGGTGTAACTCGTCCGGCGAAAAGCCGAATTTGGCTTCTTCGGCGGCAATATGCACCTGCAACAAACATGCCACATGCAGCGCACGTTTCGCCGCTTCCTTTTCGATTTCGAGCAGCAGCCGTTCGCTGTCCACGGCATGGATAAGGCGGGCAAGGCCCACTACTTGTTTCACCTTATTGGTTTGAAGATGCCCGATAAAATGCCATTCAATGTCGGACGGCAAGTGTGCAGCTTTTTGCGTTAATTCCTGCGGCCGGCTTTCGCCGAAAATACGCTGGCCGGCCTCGTAGGCTTCCTGCACAAGGCTCGCCGGATGTGTCTTCGATACGGCTACCAACCGTACGCCGGAAGGTAACGTGTCTTTGATTTGTTGAATATGTCGGGCAATGGCAGGCAAAGCGTTTATCTTTTTCTGTTGCGCTGTTGCTGGGCGCGGGCGGCCTCTTCGAGCCGCTGTTGGAACTTCGATTTCTTCACCGGCTGTGCGGCGCGCGCTTTCATCTTGCGCAATAATTCTTCTTCATCTACAAACCATTTGCGGATTACCCACGTCTGCCCGATAGTAATGAAATTGGACAGCATAAAATAATAGCTTAACCCGCTGGAATAGCTGTTAAACATTACGAGCATGAGGATGGGCATGAGATACAGTTGCATAAATTTCATGCCCGGCATCTGGTTATTCGAGGCGGTTTGCGACAAGGTTACTCTGGAATAGAAGAATAGCGATACCGCCATCAGCAGCACGAAAAGGCTGATGTGACTGCCGTAAAACGGAATGTTGAAAGGCAGTTCGAGGATAGAGTCATACGTGCTGAGGTCGTGCGCCCACAGGAAACTTTTCTGGCGCAATTCAAACGAAGCCGGGAAAAAGTTAAACATGGCGATGAGTATCGGCATTTGCAAGAGCATCGGGAGGCAGCCCCCCATCATGCTTACGCCGGTTTTTTTGTACAGCGCCATAATTTCCTGCTGCTTCTTCATGGCGTCTTCCCGCTTGGGATATTTCTCGTTAATCTTACTCACCTCCGGCTGCAACACTTTCATCTTGGCGGACGACACATGCGACCGCTGCGTAAGCGGCAGCAGAATGATTTTAATCAGCAACGTGAGGATAAGAATAATGATACCGTAATTGGCAATAAAACCATTCAGAAAGTCGAATACAGGAATGATGAACCACCGGTTGATGTATCCCATAATCCACCAGCCGAGCGACACCAGCTTCTCAAATTCATGGCCTTGGTCCTTTAAGGTTTTGTATTGGTTGGTGGTGAAGTAAAATTCAAGCGGGATGGTTTGTTCGCTGTGGCTGTTGTAGGCCAATTGCATGGAGGCCTCACAATGCATGAGCATCCGGTCGGGATGATTTTCCGTATAACTCTTGTATGCCACATCGGCTTGGGTAAAATTCTCGGGCGCCACCAGAATAGCGGAAAAAAACTGGTCTTTGAACGCAATCCATTCCACTTTGGTAGGAATTTTGGTTTGGTCGCCTTCGGCACGCGACCGGAGTTCCTCCGTATTTGCCTCCCCCGGATACTTATATACTACGGTAGAGTAATTATTCTCGTTTGAGAAATTTTGCTCCTGCCTGCGGATGTCGGCCGACCAGTAAAGGTCGAGATTGGTGGCATTTCTTGGGATATGCTTGTCCATGCCCACCAGTTTGATGCTGAGATTGACTTTATAGCTGTTGTGGCGCAGGGTGTAAATATAATCTATGTACGCGTCGTCGGCAATTGAAAGGCGCATGACAAGCTGCGCCAGCGAATCGCTTTCGGTGAGCGCCGTCTTGGCCGGCACACTGACCGGCGTAAAGAGAAAAGAAGAAGTGGAAAGTTGCTGGTTCGTAAAAAACTGTAAGGCGAACGCATTTTCTTTACCGCCGAAAAGAACAACAGGCAAGCTGTCGTAAGTGTGATAATTTTTTATGGTCACTGCCGCTATGCGTCCGCCCTTGTTGGTGAACGTAAGCGACAGCAGGTTGTTCTCGAGGTGGAAGAATTGTTCTTCGCCTGTAGTGGCTGCATCGAGGACTGCGCCTAACGTGGAAGGTTGTGCTTTAACCGCAGGCTCCTGTGTTTGTGCCGGTGACTCTTGCCTGGTTGCCGCGTCGTCGAGCGCCTGCTGTTGATGCAGGCGGATTTGTTCGACCTGTGCAATAGAGTCGCGCTGGAACTGCAACTTGCGTTGCGCTTCCATATTTTTGGAATTATACCACGTGAAAATTATAATGATGGCGCCTATTAAGGCAAATCCTGTAATTGTATTCTTATTCATAGGGCTAATTGTACTGTTTCTCTATTAATTTAATTTTTTCTTCTATGATATGCAATTCTTCTTTTGCCTTTGCAATTTTATTGTTCACTTCGGCAATCATGGTATCGGCATTTTTTGATTTGGCGAAAAAGCCGATATTATTTTCCCACAAGGCAATATCGGATTCGAGTTGCCGGAGTTTGTATATTAGCTTTTCACGTTCGGAGCGGATAACGCGGTTGGCTTTTTCACCGGCGCCTTTTATATCGTTGATGTGCGATTTAAAACGCATAATCTTCTTTTGGCTGTCGGTAATATTCAGGTTTTTGAATTGTTGGTCAATGACCGTACGATAGGTGTTTTGTATGCGTTCTTTTTCCTTAAAAGGAACAAATCCGATATTCGTCCACCGGCGTTGAAAATCTTGCAGGGCGGCAAGGTTCTCCTCAGGATTTCCGGAAGGTGTGAAAGCCTCAATTTCCGCAATAATAGCCTGTTTTTGTCGTAAATTTTCCACATACTCGGAATCTATGGTAGAAAAGTGCTCATTCTTTTTGTTGAAAAAAGTATCACAGGCCGTGCGAAAACGCTTCCAGATGGCGTCGGACTGTTTGCGTGGTACGGCGCCTGTTTCTTTCCATTGCTTTTGCAGACTGATGAGTTTGTCGGTCGTTTTTTTCCAGTCCGTACTGTCAATAAGGCTTTCCACTTGTTCGCAAAGGGCGGTTTTCTTTTGCAGGTTTTCCTGCATGTCGGTTTTAAACTGCGTGTAAAAGTCGCGTTTTGCCGTGTAAAACTTGTCGCAGGCGGCGCGAAAGCGTTCAAAAATACGTGTGTTCTCCTTCTTGGTTGCAAACCCTATGGTTCTCCACATCTTCTGAAGTTCTTCTATCGCCTTGGAATGTTCGTTCCATACTTTGTTGTCTTTGGCCTCAAGCTGGATTATTTCCTCGGCTTTTATGCACAACTGCTGTTTGAGTTCAAGGTTGTTTCGCTGTTCTTCCTTTTGCGACTCAAAATATTCCTGATGTTTTTTGTTGATGGCGGAAGTGGCGGCTTTAAAACGTTCCCACATTTGCTCGCGGTATTCGCGGGCTACGGGGCCGAGTTCACGCCATTCCTCATGGTATTTCTGTAATTTATTAAAGGCAGTAATAATGTTGGATTCAAGAATAAGCTTTTCGGCTTTTTCGCAAAGCAGCGTCTTTGCCTCAAGATTTTTCTTAAAGTCGAGGTCACGCAGTTCATTATTGATTTTTACGTAATCGTAAAATAGTTCGACATAATGTTGGTACGTGTTCCACAAATCGGTGGTGTGCGATATCGGCACGGGGCCTGTGTCGCGCCATCGTTGCTGGAGCTCGCGGAATGTGGGAAACGTATGATTGATGTCCTCCTGTTTTTCAAGCAAGCCTTTGAGTTCGTCAATAATACCTTGCTTCACAATAAGGTTTTGCTCCTTTTGTGTTTCGAGTTGTTGGTTATGCTCGGCACGCCGGCGTTTATATTCGTTATAAAGCGCCTTAAACTGTTCCTCCAGTTTGTCGGTGACCGTTTCGGCGTCTTGCGGCTGCCCGTCTGTGTCCGGCGCGGGTTGCGGCTCTCCGGCCGTTTCTTCTTCCGGTTGGGTTTTCGTTTGTTCCTGCTTCACAAATTTGTAAAACGCCGATTTGATGGCTTCCGCCTCGCGGCGAAGGACTTCGACAGATTGGGTTTCGAGCAGTTTTCCGAAGACGTCGAGCAACTCCTCTTTTTCAAGATGGATGTACTTTAATGTACTGTGCTCCTCATTCATTTCTTCTTCATGAATGGCGGCGTCCTCGTGCAGTTCCACCGACATAGTTTCATCGACATGTGGAGATGCGATGAATTGCTCCTCCGGAGCAGCATTTTGTAGTTGATTATTCATAAGCTACAAGTTCGTTTTCTCAATTTAGAG
>JAIRMK010000178.1 GCA_031258755.1 Prevotellaceae bacterium | reverse complement strand
AAGCTGCCACCTATACTGACAAATGTATAAAAAATTATTTTGTAATATTCCTTCATTTGCCACCAATTTATGTTTTCCAGCGCAAAGGCGGAGAATGTGGTGAATCCTCCACAAAACCCGACCAGCCACAATAACCGCACAGTTGGGTTCGTTATATTTCCCGATAATCCGAACAATATACCCGCTAATAAGCACCCCAATACATTAACACCCCATGTAGCCCATGGGAGCCATCCGCTAAAATATTTCAGCACAAACAGTGAACTCGAGTAACGCAACATGCTTCCGAGTCCTCCTCCTAATCCGACTATCAGTACATTTTTAATCATTGTGGGTTTTTTCCTCCGTTTCAATTTCTTCTTTTGTGTAATCCACAAATTCCTGTGCCGTAACCAGCGCTTTTTCGTTATCATCAGTCATGGGCTGGTATTTGGCGAATTTCACTAAGTCCGATACCGAGAGCAATTCACGCAGTTTGTCCATTAGCTCGCCGGGGAGTTGCATGGATTGAAATGTCAGCAGAATTTCATCCGACGTTTGCTCCATAGCCTGTATCTTGTAGCGTTCTTCCATATATATGCGAAGCACGTCGGTAACACGGGTGTAGTATAGCTTTACTTTGTTGTTTTGCCATAACTTATCGGCCTTGATTTTATTGAGCTCACGCAATGCTGTGATATGCGGCGGTTCTTTCGGCTTTGGTTTGAAGAATATGGGTTTGTGTTGCCTCCGGCGTATAATAACATAAATCACAAACGCTATCAGCGCGAGCACGGCAAGTCCCGACAGCGCCCATGGAAGCACTTCCATAAAAGTGATGGGGTACGTAATTGGCATTTTTATATCGTACGGCTCAAATGACGTGGTGTCAATTGGTAGCGTTTTGACAAGGAGGCTGAGGCGTTCAAAGTATGCGGTGTCGAGCTTGCCGTCGTGGTGTCGCAGCAGTATAGGTATTTCCGGCAGGGTGTAGAGGCCTTCATCAAATGAGGTGATCACGTAGGTGTGCTGTACGGTGATATTGTTTGACGAGGCTTGTAAGGTGTCAAGGCCGTTATTTTTGAGCAACTCAATCCGTCCGTCGGTGATGCTGTCGATGAGCGGGAAGAATGCGTCAATGGAGCGGTCGATAGTGGCTTTCAGCGTCCACTGCACCTGTTCGCCAATCATAATGCTGTCGCGGTCGAATGATGCTTTCAATACCACTTCTTGTGCAAACCCCACTTGTACAAAAATTGCCAGGAAGCCAAATAAAGTAATTTTTCTTTTCATCTTAAATTTTAACATGGTGTATATATTATCTGCACTCAAACAATCGTATCAATGGCTTTACGTAATCTTCGGCGGTGCTGATTTGCACATTGTCGATGCGGCATTTGGCCAGGCTTTGCGAGACGGAAACATTGGCATTCCGCCACCAGCTTTCATACTGGGCGCGCACTTTCCGGCTCGAGGTGTCGATCCACATTTCTTTGCCGGTTTCGGCGTCACGCAATTGCATGAGGCCCACTTTCGGCAGGTTCGTTTCGCGCGGATCATAGAGGCGGATCGCGGCCAAGTCGTGCTTGTTGGCTGCGATTTTTAAGGCTTCTTCAAATTTCACTTTGCCGTCGTCCGACAAGTCGATGAGGTCGGATAACAAGAAAGCCGTACAGCGCTTTTTGATGGCATTGGTGAGGTAGCGCAAGGCTTCCGACACGTTGGTGTGTTGGCTCTCCGGTTCAAATTCCAGCAGTTCCCTGATGATGCGCAGCAAGTGCGACCGTCCTTTTTTCGGGGGAATAAATTTTTCCACCGTGTCGCTGAAAAATATGGCGCCCACCTTATCATTATTGATGGAGGCCGAGAAGGAGAGCACCCCCGCCACTTCGGCCATGAGGTCTTTTTTAAATTTTTGGGTGGTGCCGAACCAGCGCGACCCGCTCACATCTATTAAAAGCATCACGGTAAGTTCGCGTTCTTCCTCAAAGATTTTCACATAAGGCGCATTCAAGCGGGCGGTAACGTTCCAGTCCATATTGCGGATGTCGTCGCCGTATTGGTATTCGCGCACTTCGCTGAAAGCCATCCCGCGCCCTTTAAATGCGCTGTGATACTCGCCTGCAAAAATCTGCCGCGACAGTCCGCGCGTTTTTATTTCAATCTTCCTAACCGATTTCAGTAAGTCGTTTACCATTTTTGTTATTTATTTAATATCCTTCTTTCACTTGTGCCTTTCAGGTATTTTTCCAGCACACTATCGAAATACGAAAAGTATTCATGGTCTTGTTTTTCCCGGAATATTTCATACTCTTCCATTGCCTTTTTGAGTGCCTGTTCGTGGGAAATCTGTCCGGCAGATTTTAATATAGGTTGTTCTGCGAATTTCAGGAACTCATTCGTACGGTCGAGCCATTCTTGCATAGTAGTGATTTTACGGTTGAGCGCTCGAAGTTCCGCAAAGTCAATAAAAGCGGTTACCAACCTGTTCAAAAGGTTTATTTCATGCTTGCTCAGATAATTCTTTGCAATAGCCACATCACTTTTCATTACTTTCCCGTGCGGAGCGTTTTTCCATGTTGTTAATCCCATATAAGGTTTTTTACTATTGGCTCTTTTATATACAATTTCGGCAGCAGTCTGTCCGGTTACGGCATAGTGCATTTTATTTTGCACAAAAGCATAGAATAACCTCGTTGTTTCCGCTGTAGGGTCGTAGTCTGCGCTGCATTGTTCAAAGATGTCGGCAATTTTTTGATAGGCTCTGCGTTCGCTTGCGCGAATTTCACGGATGCGTTCTAACAGTTCATCGAAATAATCTTTACCGAACTTCTT